>JBKKCN010000251.1:0-4062 GCA_046712525.1 Candidatus Rokuibacteriota bacterium | reverse complement strand
CGCCGCTGGTGGCGCCGTACAGCGCCACGTTGCCGATGATGATGTTCTGCTCGGGCACGAAGGTGGCCCGGCGGGGCGGAAAGACAGCGAGCTTGCCGCCCGAGAGCCCCTTGCCCCAGTAATCGTTGGCGTCGCCTTCCAGCGTGAAGGAGATGCCGCGGGGGACGAAGGCGCCGAAGCTCTGACCGGCGGAGCCCGTGAAGTGCACCGTGATGGTGTCGTCCGGCAGCCCCGCTCCGCCCCAGCGTGTCGTGATCTCGTAGCCGAGCATCGTGCCCACGGTGCGGTTGACGTTGCGGATGGGGAGCGAGAGCTCCACCGGTCTCTTGTGCTCGAGCGCGTCCGCGCAGCGGGCGATGAGGGTGTTGTCGAGCGCCTTGTCGAGGCCGTGGTCCTGCGCCACTACGCAGCGGCGCGCCACGGAGGCGGGCATGTCCACCTGGCGAAGGATGGCGCTGTAGTCCAGGCCCTTGGCTTTCCAGTGATCGAGGGCGGGCACGAGATCGAGCAGGTCCACGCGGCCGATCATCTCGTCCATGGTGCGCACGCCGAGCTGCGCCATGTATTCGCGCACCTCCTGCGCCACGAAGCGGAAGAAGTTCTCCACGAACTTGGGATCGCCCGTGAACCGCTTGCGCAGCTCGGGATCCTGCGTGGCCACGCCCACGGGGCAGGTGTTGAGATGGCACACACGCATCATGATGCAGCCCATGACCACGAGCGGGCCCGTAGAGAACCCGTACTCCTCGGCCCCGAGCAGGGCGGCGATGACCACGTCGCGCCCGGTCTTGATCTGCCCGTCCACCTGCACGACGATGCGGTCGCGCAGCTTGTTCATGACCAGCACCTGCTGCGTCTCCGCCAGCCCCAGCTCCCACGGCACGCCGCCGTGCTTGAGCGAGGTGAGGGGAGAGGCGCCCGTGCCGCCGTCGTGGCCCGAGATGAGCACGACGTCCGCGTGCGCTTTCGCCACGCCGGCGGCGACGGTGCCCACACCGACCTCGGCCACGAGCTTCACGTGGATGCGCGCTTTGGGATTCGAGTTTTTCAAGTCATGGATGAGCTGCGCGAGGTCCTCGATCGAGTAGATGTCGTGATGCGGGGGGGGCGAGATGAGACCGACGCCCGGCGTCGCGTAGCGCACCTGCGCGATCCACGGATAGACCTTGGAGCCGGGAAGCTGCCCGCCTTCACCGGGCTTGGCGCCCTGGGCCATCTTGATCTGCAAATCATCGGCGTTGACGAGGTACTCGCTCGTCACGCCGAAGCGCGCGGAGGCCACCTGCTTGATGGCGCTGCGGCGCCAGTCGCCGTTGGGGTCGCGCCGGTAGCGCGCGGGATTCTCGCCGCCCTCGCCGGTGTTGGACTTGCCGCCGATGCGGTTCATGGCGATGGCGAGCGTCTCGTGCGCCTCCTGGCTGATGGAGCCGTACGACATGGCGCCGGTGGCGAAGCGCTTGAGGATCGTCTCCACGGATTCCACCTCGTCGAGCGGCACCGGGCGCGCGGCCGTCTTGAAGGCGAAGAGGCCGCGCAGGGTGGCGAGATGCCGGCTCTGCTCGTCCACCAGCGTCGAGTACTCGCGGAAGACCTTGTATTGCCCCGAGCGCGTGGCGTGCTGCAGCTTGAAGACGGTGTCGGGGTTGAACAGGTGGTACTCCCCGTCGCGCCGCCACTGGTACTCGCCGCCCCAGTCGAGCTCGGGACGGCCGACGGGGCGCACGGGAAAGGCGTCGGCGTGGCGGCGGCGAACCTCTTCCGCCACCACGTCGAGGCCGATGCCGCCCACGCGAGATGCCGTCCACGTGAAGTAGCGGTCCACGAACGCCTTGTCGAGGCCGATGGCCTCGAAGATCTGCGCGCCGCAGTAGCTCTGCAGCGTAGAGATGCCCATCTTGGACATCACCTTGAGGATGCCCTTGTTGAGCGACTTGATGTAGTTCTTCACCGCCTGCGCGGGCTCGATGTCCACCAGCAGGCCCTGGCGGATCATGTCGTCGATCGTCTCGAAAGCCACCCAGGGATTGACGGCGCCCGCGCCGTAGCCGATGAGCAGGGCCACGTGATGCACCTCGCGCGCGTCACCCGTTTCCAGGATGAGCGCGCAGCGTGTGCGCGTGCCCTCGCGCACGAGGTGATGGTGCACGGCCGCCGTCGCGAGCAGGCTCGGGATGGCGGCGTGCGCGCGGTCCACGCCGCGGTCCGACATGATGACGATGTCGTGGCCGGCGGCGATGGCCTCGCTCGCCCGCGCGCGCAGCGCATCGAGCGCGCGCTCGAGGCCGGCGCTGCCCTCCGCCACCGGATACAGCATGGAGAGCGTGGTGGCGTGGAAGCCATGCGTGCTCACGCGCGCGAGCTTGGCGAGCTCGCGGTTGTCGATCACGGGGTACTTGATCCCGATTTGCCGGCACGACTCCGGCTCCGGGTGGAGCAGGTTGCGCTCGGGTCCGACGGTGCTCGCCATGGACGTCACCAGCTCCTCGCGGATGGCGTCCAGGGGCGGGTTCGTCACCTGCGCGAAGAGCTGCTTGAAGTAGTCGTAGAGCAGCCGCGGCTTGTCGGAGAGGACGGCGAGCGCGGTGTCGGTGCCCATGGAGCCGATGGGCTCCTCGCCCTGCTTGGCCATCGGCCCCAGCAGCAATCTCAGGTCTTCGTGCGTGTAGCCGAAGGACATCTGGTGCGCGAGCACCGCCTCGTGCTCGGGCGCGGGCACCGGATGGTCGGGCAACTGCTCGATGTCGATGAGGTGGTCCGCCAGCCACTGCGCGTAGGGACGCTCGGCCGCCAGCGAGGACTTGATCTCGTCGTCGGAGATGATGCGCCCCTGAGCGGTGTCGACGAGGAAGATCTTGCCCGGGTGCAGACGCTCCTTGATGAGGATGTTCTCGGGCGGGATGTCGAGCACGCCCACCTCGGAGGCCATCACCACGATGTCGTCCTTGGTGACGTAGTACCGCGACGGGCGCAGGCCGTTGCGGTCGAGCACGGCGCCGATGACGGTGCCGTCCGTGAACGCGATGGAGGCGGGGCCGTCCCACGGCTCCATGAGCGAGGAGTGGTACTCGTAGAACGCCTTGCGCTCCGGGCTCATCGACTCGTGGCCGCCCCACGGCTCGGGGATCATCATGAGGATGGCGTGGGGCAGGGAGCGGCCGTTCATGACGAGGAACTCCAGCACGTTGTCGAAGGTGGCGGAGTCGCTGCCGCCTTCCCGGATGACCGGGAACACCTTCTTGAGATCCTCGCCGAGGACCTCGGAGCGGCACAGCGCTTCGCGCGCCCGCATCCAGTTGATGTTGCCGCGCAGCGTGTTGATCTCCCCGTTGTGCGCGATGTAGCGATACGGATGCGCGAGCGGCCACGAGGGGAAGGTGTTGGTGCTGAAGCGCTGGTGTACGAGGGCGAGCGCGCTCTCCACCTCGGGATCCGCAAGGTCGGGGAACATCGGATCGATCTGGTCCGCGCTCAGCATGCCCTTGTAGATGATCGTGCGCGACGACAGGCTGGGCAGGTAGAAGAAGCGCTTGCCCGGAATGTCGAGCGCGTCCACCGCGTGCTCGAAGCGCTTGCGCAGCACGTACAGCTTGCGCTCGAAGTGTGCCTGGTCGGCCACGCCCGCCCCGCGCCCGATGAACAGCTGCTTCATGTGCGGCTCCACCGCCACCGCGCTCGCGCCGAGGCCGCGGTCGTCGGTGGGCAGATCCCGCCAGCCGAGCAGTCGCTGCCCTTCCTCGGCCACGATGGTGGTCATGAGGCCCTGGATCTTTTCGCGCTCCGCGAGGTCGCGCGGCAGAAAGACGAGGCCGGCGCCATAGACACCGGCGGCGGGCAGCGTGATGCCGAGCGATGCGCACTGGCGGCGCAGGAAGCGGTCGGGAATCTGCAGGAGGATGCCGGCGCCGTCACCGGTGTTGACCTCGCAGCCGCACGCGCCGCGGTGCAGGAGGTTGCAGAGCACCTGGATCGCCTGCCGCACGATGCCGTGCGAGCGGACGCCCTTGATGCTGACGACGAAGCCGACGCCGCACGCGTCGTGCTCGTGGGCCGGATCGTACAGGC
>JBKKCN010000250.1:0-3885 GCA_046712525.1 Candidatus Rokuibacteriota bacterium | reverse complement strand
AGCGGGTTCTTGATCTCGTGCGCGATGCGCTGGGCCACCTCGCGCCAGGCGGCCAGCCGCTGGGCCTTGAGCAGCTCGGTGAGGTCGTCGAAGACCAGCACCATGCCCATGTCGGTGCCGTCCGGTCCCTTGAGCGCGGTGGCGGAGGCGAGGAGGGTGATGGCCTGGCCGTCGCGGCGCAGGTGCACCTCGCGCTCCACCGTCCCCTCGCGCAGCCGCGCCATGCGGGTGACCAGGGCCGCGATCTCCGCGAACTCCGGCCGGCGGAATACGGAGGCCTCCGGGATTGCCGCCCCGGGGGCGGCGAGGCCGAGCATCCGCTCCGCGGCGCCGTTGATGGTGGTGATGCGCCCCGCGGGATCCAGCGAGACCACCCGGGTGACCACTGCGCCCAGCACGGTCTCGGTATAGCGCCGCCGCATCTCCATTTCATCGTGTTTCGCCTGGAGGTCGGAATAGGCGGCCTCGAGCTTGGACTTGGAGGAGCCGAGGTCGCTGGTCATCTGGTTGAAGGAGTCCACCAGGATGCCGATCTCGTCGTCGGCGCGGACCTGCACCTTGTAGTTGAGATTGCCCGCCGCCACCTCGCGCGTGCCTTCCGCCAGCATCTGGATGGGCTCGGTGATGCCGCGGGCGAGGTAGAGGCCGAACCAGGTGGCGGAGAAGACGATGATCAGGGTCATCAGGAGGAAGAGCAGGTTGTAGATGCCCTTGATGGGGTTCTTGAGCAGCTTGAGCTGCTTGTATTCCTGGAAGGCCTGGCTGATCCCGCGAAGGCGGTTCTCCAGGCGCTGCGCCACGTGAGTGGACACCACCAGCGTGCCGATGACCTCGCGGTCGAGGTCGCGCACCGGCACCACCGCCTGGATCATGTCGCCGTTGTCGAGCTCCTGGACGGTGGTCACTTCCTGGCCGCCCAGGCCCTGGGTGATCTTCCCCTGGGCGATGGCGCGCGTGCCCACCGCGCCCAGGGCCGGATCCTTGACGTGCAGCACCTCGCGGCCGCGCCGGTCGAACAGCGTCACCGCCGAGAGCCCCAGCCGGTCGCGCTGCTCGCCGAGAAAGGCCTCGAGAGGCTCGCGCTGGGTGTCGGACATGAGGCCCTCGCGCTCCACCACGCGGGCCATGAAGCGGCCGTGGCGGAGCGCGGTCGTCTCGAGGGTCTGGTAGTACGTCTGGGCGACCTCGAGGGCCTGGTCGAGCGGACGCTCCACCTGCGGCTTGAACCAGCCCTCGATCGACGTGTTGATGAAGTTGGAGGCGATGAGGAAGATGAGGATGGCGGGCGCCACCGACAGCACGAGGAAGCCGAGCACCAGCTTCGACTTGAAGCGGGCGCCGATGACCTTCTGCCGCCGCTCGAAGCCGAGCTTGACGAGGTTGCGGAAGAGGAGCAGGAGCAGGAGCAGGAAGACGACGAGGTTCAGGTTGAAGAGGGCGAAGATGACGATATTGGAGGCGACGGGGAGGTCCGGCGCGAAGGTGCCGAGGTCGACCGCGCTCGCGCCGCCGATGAGCAGCAGGAAGGCGGCGATGATGAACAGGTTTCGCTTGCGCCGGTTCTGCTCGCTCAGCAGCGGCATTACGGCGTCCTCGGGAGCGTGCGGTGCTGCGAGCGGAGACTCGTCTCTTCGGCCGTGCCCGCGATGCGCCCGATGAACGTGTTCTCCCCGTTGAGGGCCGCCGCCGCGAACACGCGCACGTAGAACGCCTCCGCGGGGTCGAGGGCGGTGGCAGGCGTGAGCGTGAGGCCGCGAATCTCCGACAGCAGCCGCTGTGCCTCGTGGATCTCGCGCGTGGCATAGGGCGCGCGCGCTTCTCCGGTCACGGAGACGACCTTGTACTCCTTGCTCACCACGTTGTACGTCAGCTGCCGCTCCACCACCCGGGTGAGGACGAGGGTGTCCCGCCAGAGCCGGTTGTACTGCCACAGCTCCACCGTGTAGCGCACGTGGGCGGGCAGGCCGCTCGCCAGCCCCTCACGAAAGCCGGGCGGCACCGCCCCCAGCGCCATGATGTTCACGGTGACGGCGCGGTCGTTCAGGGAGAGGTCGAGGTCGCTGATACGGATGGCGGCGCGGGCCGAGGCCGCCGCTCCCGCCAGTACCAGCAGCGCCAGGAAGGCCGCGACCACGACGAAGACTGGGATCCTTGCACGCATACAAACACGTCATTATAGCGCCCGCCCGTGGTACGGGGCGCAGTGTTGGTGCGGTTGCTACCGGGCGGCGAGACCGGCGGGGACGTACTCCGGGCGCTCGACCATCTCGGGCTTCGGCACGACGCGCAGGGCGGCGCCGGCGGTACGCCGCTCGAGGCCGAGCGCGCGCTGGACGGCCACCACCAGCTCGAAGTTGAGCGCGTGGCCGGCGTTGCGGGCGATGACGTGGCCGAGCAGAGGCCGCCCGAGGAGGGCGAGGTCACCGATGAGGTCGAGGATCTTGTGCCGCACGAACTCGTCGCGATAGCGCAGGCTGTTGATGGTGCCGCGCTTGCCGACGACGATGGCGTTGTCGAGGGAGCCGCCGAGGGCAAGGCCGTTCTTGCGGAGAACGCCGAGGTCCTTGAGGAAGCCGTACGTGCGCGCGGGCGCGTAGTCGCTCACGAACATCTCCTCCGTGGGCACGCACGTGAGGACCTGGGTGCCGATGGCGGGATGATCGTTGACGAGGGTGTAGCTGATCTTGAAGGTGTCGCAGGGCACGATTCGGATCCAGCGGCTGCCGCTGCCTACGTGGAGGGGCTGCGGGACCTCGATGGGACGCCGGCGTGCGGTCTGCGGCGTCCGTCCCGCTCCCGCGAGAAGCGCCACGAAAGGCTTGGCGCTGCCGTCCGTGGCCGGGATCTCGGCGCCGTCGATCTCCACATCGAGGTTGTCGATGCGCAGACCCGCCGCCGCCGCCATCAGATGCTCGACGGTCTGGATGCGGACGCCGTTGCGGCCGCCGAGCGTGGTCGCGTAGTAAGAATCCACGACGCTCTCGGGAGCGGCGGGAATGGGATCACCGTGGGGTCCCACCCGAAACACGATGCCGGAGTCCGCGGGGGCAGGCGAGAGGACGAGGCGCGCCGGCTTGCCCGAGTGGAGACCGATGCCCTCGACCGTCACCACTTTCCGGATCGTCTGCTGTCGCATGCCAGCGCATACTTCAGCAACATGCCTGCCATGCTCTACATCATTCTACAAATAGCTGTTTCAGCAGCGCAATTCACGTGAAAGGAAATTTTGTAACCCCTTCCAACGTCCCCTCTATGACACGCTGCGCCCAACCTCGAGTCTCACTTTTGAGACGCCTCACACATCGACGATCAGGCGGGTTTCGTGACCACCGAGGTGAGCGCTCACGGCCACGCCGTGAAGGGTCGCCGCCTTGACCACGGTGCCCAGGCGGTGACGGGCGGGATCGATCGGCTCACCGTGGAGCACGCCATGCACAAAGGTGCCCGGCTCAACGGTCACGCTGACGCGATGGACAGCGAAGCCCTCGATCTCGTGCACGTACAGGCACTCGTTGATCCAGCTCACGAGAAGCGTCTCGAGTCCGTCGCCCTGCGCGCGCACCTCGCGCGTCTCGCGCTCGGCGACGTCCTCCGGCGGCACGATGAGGGCGAAGACGCCGAGCGCGGTGTGTGCGAACGCTTCCCCGAGCGTGGGCGCCCACGCTCGCACGCCCACGTCCGCTTCCACGTCGAAATGCTCGTAGCCGGGGGTCATTGGGCGCCGAGATCGCCGAAGCGCGACTGGAGGACGGCGAGCATCGCGGGGCCGGCGGTCTCCGTTCTCAGGATGCGCGGGCCCAGGCTGACGGGCGTCCAGCCGTGGGCGCGGGCGGCCGCCTCTTCGTCAGCGGCGAGTCCGCCTTCGGGGCCGATGAGCAGCAGCGC
>JBKKCN010000249.1:0-5574 GCA_046712525.1 Candidatus Rokuibacteriota bacterium | reverse complement strand
TCGAGAAAGCCCGTGGCGGACGCGCCGTTCACCTCGACCGCCTGCACCTCGCCCACGAACTTCTCGCCCACGAGTCGCTGGATGGTCGAGTCCACCTCGAGGGTGTGGGGCGCCGGCACGAGCTGGGCGACGAGGTTCGGCACGCGTCGCGCGGCCTCCAGCATGCGGCGGCCGTCGGCGGCATCCATGGCCATGCGCGCCTCGCAGAGCACGTGCTTGCCGTGCTCGAGGGCGGCCACGGTGATCTCTCGATGCATGTAGGGCCAGGTCCCGATGCAGACCGCATCCACGTCGGGCGCCGACACGACCTCGCGCCAGTCGCCGTAGACCTTCTCGATGCCGAACTCCTTGGCGACGCGCTCGCCCGATTCCTTGGTGCGGTTGGCAACCGCGGTGAGCTGGATCCCCTCCTGCGCCTGGAAGCCCGGAATGTGCCGGCTACGGGTGTTCTTGCCTGCGCCCACGAACCCCACGCGGATCGATGTAGTCGTCATGTCGCGAGATGGTAGCACCCCGCGCGATCGGCTACACTTTGCGGCGTCTGTTACCAGTGCGTGGGGAGGATCGACGTGCATGACCTCGTGATCGAGAACGCTTTGATCGAAAAGGGCGTGCGCGAGCCTATCACGGAGGGAGACTGACGCCATGCCGCCTCCGGAGACGCGCTACGCCAAGAGCGGTGACGTCCACATCGCCTACCAGGTCGTCGGCGAGGGCGCCATCGACCTCGTCTTCGTGCACGGCTGGATCTCGCACATCGAGCTCATCTGGGAGGAGCCGAGCCTGGCGCGCTTCCTGCGGAGCCTGGCGTCGTTCACGCGGCTGATCTTGCTCGACAAGCGCGGCACAGGGATGTCCGACCCCGTTCCGCTCAACCAGCTGCCCACGCTCGAGGAGCGGATGGACGACGTCCGCGCGGTCATGGACGCGGCCGGCTCCACGCGCGCAGCGCTGTTCGGCACGTCGGAAGCGGGCGCGCTGAACTGCCTGTTCGCGGCCACACACCCGGAGCGGACGACCGCGCTCATTCTCCTCAACTCGTACGCGCGTCTGGCGTGGAGCGAGGACTATCCGTGGGGCATCAAGCCCGACGACGCCGAGGGGCTGCTGCAGATGATCGAGGCGGGCTGGGGCAAAGGCGTCGCGTTCGAGGCGCTCGTCGCCAGCCAGGCGGGCAACGACGCGATGCGGAGCTGGTGGAGCCGCTACCAGCGGCTCGCGGCCAGCCCGGGGGCCGCCGTCACGCTGCTGCGGCGCGCGTTCGACACCGACGCCCGCGCGGTGCTCGGCGCGATCCGCGTGCCAACGCTGATCCTGCACCGCCAGGGCGACGCATTCTCCGGCCCGCAGCACGGCCGCTATCTCGCCGAGCGCATCGCCGGCGCACGCTACATCGAGCTGTCGGGCGCCGACCACCTGTTCTTCTCCGAGGACGCCGACCCCGTCGTCGCCGAGATCCAGGAATTCCTCACGGGGATTCGCGAGAGCACGGAGACGGAGCGCGTGCTGGCGACAGTGCTGTTCACCGACATCGTCGGCTCCACCGCGCACGCGGCACGGCTGGGCGACCGGCGGTGGCGCGACCTGCTCGCTTCGTACTACACAACCGTGCGCGCCGAGCTCGCGCGCTTCCGCGGCCGCGAGATCGACACCGCGGGGGACGGGCTCTTCGCGACCTTCGACGGACCGGCACGCGCGATCCGCTGCGCCGCCGCCATCACCGTCGGCGTGCGGGCGCTCGGCATCGAGACGCGCGTGGGCGTGCACACCGGCGAATGCGAAGTCATCCACGACAAGGTGGGCGGCATCGCCGTGCACATCGGCGCGCGCGTGGCCGCGGAGGCCGGCCCCGGTGAGGTCCTCGTGTCCGGCACTGTGAAGGACCTCGTGGCGGGCTCGGGCATTCGCTTCGCGGACCGCGGCGCGCGCACCCTCAAGGGCGTGCCCGGTGAATGGCGGCTCTTCGCCACCGCCGTCTAGCCTGATACACTCCGCGCGTCGGAGACCTTCGAGGAGGACCCATCGTGCATGACCTCGTGATCGACAACGCAACCATCGTCGACGGCCTCGGCGGGCCGGCGCGCCCCGGCTCCGTCGCCGTGAAGGATGGGCGTATCGCGGCCGTCGGACAGGACCCCGGCGCCGCCGCGAGCCGGGTGGACGCGCAGGGCTTCGTGCTCGCGCCCGGCATCGTGGACATCCACACGCACTACGACGCGCAGCTCACCTGGGATCCCTTCGCGACGCCCTCCACCGCCCTCGGCGTCACCACCGTCGTCATCGGCAACTGCGGCTTCACCATCGCGCCGTGCCGGCCGGACGACCGGGACCTCACCCTGCGTGCGCTCACGCACGTGGAGGGCATGTCGCTGGAGGCGCTGCGCACGGGAGTGCAGTGGGACTTCGAGAGCTATCCGGAGTTCCTGGATGCCATGGAGCGGCGCGGCGTGGTGCCCAATGTGGGCTCCTTCCTCGGCCACTCCTCGCTGCGCACGTACGTCCTCGGCGCCGATGCTACGCGCCGCGCCGCCACCGACACCGAGGTGGCCGAGATGCGGCGCATCCTCATGGAAGCCCTGCGCGCGGGCGCCATCGGCTTCGCCACCTCCACCCTCGAGCAGCACAACGGCGAGAACGGCGTGCCGATGCCCTCGCGCCTCGCCGACGAAAAGGAGCTGCTCGCGCTCACGGGCGCTCTCGGCGAAGCGGGGCGCGGCGTGTTCATGCTCACCAAGGGGATGACCTCCACGGTGCCATGGCTGGAGAAGGTGGCCGCCGCCAATGGCCGTCCCGTGATGATCGCCGCCATGTTCGTCGATCCCGGCGATCCCAAGCGCGTCTTCCGCGAGATCGGTGAGATCGAGGCGGCGCGCGCGCGGGGCCGTGAGCTGTGGGCGCAGGTGGGCTGCTTTCCCCTCGGCATGGAGTTCACGCTCAGCCATCCCTACCCGCTGGAGGCCTTCATCGCGTGGCGTCCCGCCATCGAGGCCAAGAACGAGGCGGAGTACCGCCGCGTCCTCGCGGACCCGTCGTTCCGCGCCGGGTTGAAGGAGGAAGCGTCGACTCCCGGGGTGCCGAACCGGTTCAGCGACAAGACGTTCGCGCACCTGACGATCATGGAGGTGACGAAGCCGGAGCACCGCCATCTCCTGGGCAAGACTATCGGCGGTCTCGCCCGCGAGCAGGGCCGTCACCCCTTCGACGTCTTCCTGGACTTCGGCCTCGACGGCGAGATGGACGCGATGTTCGACTGTAAGTTGTTCAATACCGACGAGGACGAGGTGAAGAAGCTGCTGCGCCACCCGCACGCGGCCGTCGCCCTCTCCGACGCGGGCGCGCACCTGTCGTTTCTCTGCGACGCCGGCTTCGGCCTGCACCTGTTCGGCCACTGGGTGCGCGAGCGCGGGGATCTGACTCTGGAGGAAGCCGTCAAGCGTGTGACCAGCGACGTGACAGCCGCCTATCGCATCAAGGACCGCGGCCGCATCGCACCCGGTATGTGGGCGGATCTGCTGCTGTTCGACCCCAAGACAGTGGCACGCGGCGACAAGCGGCGCGTGAACGACCTGCCCGCGGGCGGCTCGCGCCTCGACACCCCTGCCGTGGGTCTGCGCGGGGTGTGGATCAACGGCGTGCGCGTGGTGGACGAGCAGGGTGTGGTCAAGGACTGCGGCCGACCCGGGCGTGTGCTGCGTGAGTTCGAGGTGTAGACTTCTAGGGTTCGCATCTCAAGGAGGACACCTTCATATGGCACAGCTCAAGATCCCGCTCGACGCCCAGCGCTTCGGTACCGGCATGACGTGGAAGGACTATGTCGCCCAGATGGGTGACACTCGCGCCAAGACCGAGGACAACTACAGTAAGTCGGGCCTGACCGAAGAGGAGCGCAAGTTCTTCAGCGGCATCAACCAGGTCAAGTACGTCCTCATGCTGGCCGAGAACTGGTGCGGCGACGTGCATCGCAATTCCCCGCTCATCGCCCACGTCGTGGACGCGATGCCGGGCGCCGAGCTGCGCGTGTTCCTCCGCGACCAGAATCTGGATCTCACGGACTGCTTCCTGAACAACGGCTTCCGCTCCATTCCCATCGTCGTCTTCTTCGACAAGGACTGGAACGAGATCGGCCGCTGGCTCGAGCGCGCGCACGCCGCCTCCACGAAGGTCTCGGCCATCCGCGCCAAGACCGTCGACATGGCGCCGAAGGACAACAAGGACAAGCAGGACGCGGCCATGAACGAGTACCGCAAGATGGTCCAGGGCGAGTACGACGCCCCGGGTGGCGCTCTGTGGCGCGCGGCCGCGTCGGAAGTGCGGCTCATTCTCGAGCAGAAGCTCGGGCTCGCCGCCAAGAAGTAGTCGCTCCCGGGAGCGGATGAACCTCCTGCGTCCACGGGACCGTGACGTCGTCGTGAACGGCGTGCGCCTCCACCTCCTCGACTGGGGTGGTGAAGGTCGCACGCCGCTCCTGCTGCTGCACGGCTTCACGGGCCACGCGCACGCGTGGGACACGCTCAGCATCGCGCTGCAGCCGCACTTTCACGTGTACGCACTCGACCAGCGCGGTCACGGCGACAGCGATGCCGCCGACACCTACAGCCCCCTCGCCAGCTTCGACGACATCTCGGGGGTCGTCGACCAGCTCGGCCTCACGTCGTTCGTTCTCGTCGGCCTTTCGATGGGCGGCCGCAACGCGATGTACTTCACCGCCAAGCGGCCGGACGTCGTGCAGAAGCTCGTCATCGTCGACATCGGGCCCGAGATCAGCAAACGCCACGCCGAGGCGCCGGCGGGACCGCCGGAGCCGGAGACGTGGGAGAGCATCGAGCAGGCGGCGCAGCATCTCTTCCGTGGCAATCCCTACCCTGGCATCCACTATTACCGCTGGGTGGCCTCGCACAGTCTGCGGCAGCGTACCGACGGCGCCCTCGTGTGGAAGTGGCATCCGAGCATCAAGGAGCGGCGCTCGCAGACCGACGTCGACTGGTGGGCCCTTCTGCGCGACATCCCGTCGCCCACGCTGGTCCTGCGCGGCGCGGAGAGCCACATCCTGGATCGCGACGTGGCCGAGCGCATGGCCAAGGAGCTGCCCCAGGGCCGCTTCGCCGAGATCACCCGGGCCGTGCACACGCTGCACGAGGACAATCCCGACGCGGTGCTGGCAGCGTTGAAGGACTTTCTCGGGTTCTGAGCGCGTGACCGTGAAGCTCGGCATGTTCACGATGCCGTTCCATCATCCGGCGCGGGACTATGCCACCGTGCTCGAAGAGGACCAGGAGGCGATCATCCTCGCCGACCGCCTCCGCTTCACCGAGGTGTTCGTGGGCGAGCACTTCTCCTCCTGGAGCGAGCGCATCACCTCGCCGCTCGTCTTCCTCGCCACTCTCGTGAGCCGCACCACGCACATTCGTCTCGGTACCGGGGTGATCAACCTGCCGCAGATCCACCCTGCCACCGTGGCCGCGCAGGCGGCGATGTTCGATCACCTGAGCGGCGGCCGCTTCATCATGGGCATCGGCCCCGGCGGCCTCGCCAGCGACCTCGAGATGTTCGCGCCGGGCCCGCCCGAGCAGCGGC
>JBKKCN010000248.1:0-3744 GCA_046712525.1 Candidatus Rokuibacteriota bacterium | reverse complement strand
CTTTAGGCCCACTGGATCCTAAATCCAGCGCGTCTGCCAGTTTCGCCACTCTCGCAGAGGATAGGCGCGAAATCCGCCGCGAGTGAAGCATACCTAGGTCGCCCGAAAGCCGCAAGGACAGCCGCGTCGTGCCTGCGCGATGGCACATTTGACACGGAGGACGACGGGAGTTCTCGTGGCGACGGGTCTGGGACCTAGCGCTTGGCGGCGTCCCCGGTCATCGGCGACATGTGCCGGCTCGGGCGTCCGACGGAGGCAAAGCGATGACGGGCATCGACGAGGATCCGATCGGCGTGGGCCACGCGCCGAGGCAGCGCGCGCTCCTGCGGCTCACGTGGGGGGACGGGGCGCCGGGCGCGCGGCGGCGTGGGGACCCCAGGGTCGCGACGTTGAGGCATGGCAGCGAGGAGACGGTCGTCGCGGCCGCGCAGGGTGTCGAGGATCCGATGAAGCACACGTGCGAGCGTGGCCGGCGTGCGAGAGCTCAAAGCGGCGGGCGCCTCAGGCCGCGGTGTCGCGCGAGGACTCTTGGACGCGGGCGACCGTGGGCGGCGAGCGGTGCTCGAGGCGACGCTGATGCTCGGTGCGGAACAGTGCCACGCAGCGCGGACAGATCCCGTCGGTGAAGCGCAGGCCGAACCCGCGCCAGGACGCGACGCCACTCAGCGACGGGTAGCCATGATACTGACGGTGCCACGCACAACGTCCGATCAACATGTCGCCTCTCCCGCCTTGGTTCGTGAGGACCGAATGCAATGGACATGCCTCGGCTTTCAGCCGCATTCGCGCCGATTTAGCGACGCAGGGTGGCTTCGGTACGGTAATCGACCTCCGCGGATGGGAAAAACCTTCGTGCCCGGGTCCGGATGCTGGGCGTGGGCATAATGAGGTGTGATGACATGGCCGTGGATGTGGCCGCGCCGAAGGCTCGGAATCGTCGCCCTTGCCGCCGGCGCCCTCGCCGGCCTCCTGCTGCTCGCGCTCGGCATCTACTCCACCATCGAGCTGCGGCGCTTCGCGCGCGCTGAGGCGCTGCGCTCCACCTTCGTCTACGCCGCGCCGCAGGCGCTCGTGCCCGGCCTGCACGTGCGGCGTGTCGATCTCGCGGGCACCCTCACGCGCCTGAAGTACACCGAGACGCGCGGGAGCCCGCAGTCGCCCGGCGAGTTCCATCGCGCACCGAACGGCTGGGAGGTGTACCTGCGCGGCAGCGAGGGCGGAGCCGCACGACGCGTGCGACTGGAGCTGCGCGACGAGCGCGTGACGCGCGTCACACGCGACGGCGACAACGTCGGCGCCGCCGCGCTCGAGCCCGAGGTGCTGACGAGCGCCAGCGATCGGCCGGGCGAGGACTACCGGCCCGTGCGACTGGCCGATGCGCCCCTGCTGCTCGTGCACGCCGTGCTCGCGGCCGAGGACCACCGGTTCTTCGAGCACGGCGGCCTCGACGCACGCGGCCTCTTGCGGGCAGCGTGGACGAACATGCGCGCGGGCCGCATCTTGCAGGGCGGCAGCACCATCACCCAGCAGCTCGTGAAGAACCGCCTGCTCTCCCCCCGGCGCACCTTCGGGCGCAAGATCAACGAGGCGTGGCTCTCCACGCTGGTGGAGTGGCGGTATTCCAAGGAGCAGATCCTCGAGTCCTATCTGAACGAGATCTACCTCGGCCAGCGCGGCGCCCTCGGCATCCGCGGCGTGGGCGCCGGCGCGCGCGCGTACTTCGGCAAGGAGATCCACCAGCTCACGCTGGGCGAGTGCGCGCTGCTGGCAGGGATGGCGCGCGCGCCGAACGCGTATTCGCCGACGGCGCACCCCGACCGCGCGCGCGCGCGGCGCGACGTGGTGCTGGGACGGATGCGCGAGCTGGGCCAGGTCCGCCAGGCGGACTACGAGAGTGCGCGCGCCGAGCCCGTGCGCGCGCAGCGCGCCACCGCTGCCGGCCAGTCCGCGCCGTACTTCAGCGACTTCGTCCGCCACGAGCTCGAGCAGCGGTTCGGCGACGAGGTCGACGCCACCCGCGGCGCGCGCGTATTCACCACGCTCGACATGGCGCTGCAGCGCTTCGCGGAGAATGCGGTGGCCCGGGGACTCGACCGCGTGGAGAGCCGCGTGCCCGCGCTCAAGCGCGCAGAAGACGGCCGCCGGCTCCAGGCCGTGCTCGTGGCCATCCACCCTCCCACCGGCCACATCCGCGCCCTCGTGGGCGGGCGCGACTACCAGATGAGTCAGTTCAACCGCGCCGCGCTCGCCAAACGCCAGCCCGGCTCCGCCTTCAAGCCCTTCGTGTACCTGGCCGCGCTGCGGCCGCGCGGCGGGCAGCCCGCGTTCACCGCCGCCTCGCTGGTGGACGACTCGCCGGTGACGCTCACCGTGAACGGCCAGCCGTGGACGCCGCGCAACTACGAAGACCGCTACGAGGGCCGGGTGACCCTGCGCCGCGCACTGGAGCAGTCGCTGAACGCCGCCACCATACGCGTGGCGCAGATCATCGGGCTGCCTGCCGTGATCGACACTGCGCGCGCGCTCGGCCTCGAAGGCGAGCTGGCGCCCGTGCCTGCCGTCGCCCTTGGCAGCTTCGAGGTGACGCCCGTGCAGCTGGCGCGTGCGTACTTGCCCCTCGTCAACGGCGGCCTCAAGCCCGCGGGCATCGTGGGCGTGCGCACCGTCGTGGACCGCACGGGCGTGGTGGAATCGAGCGGCGACAGCCCTGCGGAGACGGTGCTCACACCCGCCGAGGCATACCTCATGACCTCATTGCTCGAGGGCGTCATCAAGTCCGGCACGGGAGCGCCCGCACGCGCGCTCGGCGTGCCGGGATCGATTGCGGGCAAGACGGGCACGACGAACGAGGGCCGCGATGCGTGGTTCGTCGGCTACTCACCGCAGCTGCTGACGGTGGTGTGGATCGGCTACGACAACAACGAGCCCCACGGCCTCAGCGGTGCGCAGGCGGCCCTGCCGATGTGGGCGGACTTCATGAAGCAGGCAGCCGAAGCGTACGGCCAGCCCGCGTTCTCGGTGCCCCCGGGCATCGTCTTCGCCGACGTTGACACCACCACCGGCATGCTCGCCAATCAGTACTGCCCCGTCATCGTGCGCGAGACGTTCCTGGCGGGCACCCAGCCCGAGACGTGCGACCAGCACGGCAGCATCGCGGAGCAGGTCGGCGAGTGGTGGCGGCGCCTCAAGGACTGGTTCAACCGCTGATAACGGCCCCTCGAGGGCACGCAAGTTGCGCATCCCCGGAGTATGGGGAGAGGTGCGTCGAGTCTAATCTTTACATTCGCGCTCGCGATGGCGGTGGGCGCGTGTTCCGCACCGGCGCCCAAGTCGCAGCGGCATGTGGAGCCGCCGGCGCGTATGCACGGGCTCGCATCGTGGTACGGCAAGCAGCATCACGGCCGGATGACCGCCAGCGGCGAGACATTCGACATGCACGGCTTCACCGCCGCGCACCCGACCCTGCCTCTCGGTACGCGCCTGCTCGTGACGAACGTCGACAACGGCCGCGCGGTGGTCGTACGTGTGAACGACCGCGGCCCCTACCGCCGCCCGCGCATTCTCGATCTCTCCTACGGAGCCGCCCGCGCGCTGCACGGCATTGAGTCGGGCCTGATCAACGTGCGCCTCGCCCTCGTCGATTAATTAGATGGGGGGCCTCGAAGGGCCCCCCCAGCCCCCCCACCCACGGCCGCCCCCCCCCCAAAACCCGGCCCCGCAAGAATACACAAAACCACCCAAGGA
>JBKKCN010000247.1:0-13375 GCA_046712525.1 Candidatus Rokuibacteriota bacterium | reverse complement strand
TGTGCGCGTTGACCATCACCTGCGCGAAGTGCGCCAGATCTCCTCACATTTCGAAGACGTGCTCGCCCAGGACTGTCGCCGCTTTCCCTCCTCGGCAGACTGGGACGCCTACTTCGAGGGCGAGATCGATCGCGTGGTGCTGCTGATGGCGCACATGGAGCAGGCGTGGACGGAAGCCAAGCAGACCGGCGACGACGACGTCCGGCGCTACGCCAAGACGCCGCGCAAGCAGAAGGACCGGGTGCGCACGCTTGTCGACAAGCTGCAGCGCTGCGCAAGCAACAACGGCGCCGAGTTCTCGCCGATGGCGGTGTGGCGGCGCATCGAGCGCGAGGTCCCCCAGCGCCAGGTCGAGATCGCTCTGCCCCAGTAGACGAGGCCCGGTGGCTGCGGTATCGTGCGCGCCATGGCCACCAAATCCCCGTTCTCCCTCGAAGGCAAGACCGCCATCGTCACCGGCGGCGGCACCGGCATCGGCAAATCCATCGCCGTCGAATTCGCGCGTGCCGGCGCCGACGTCGGCCTCTGCTCGCGCAAGCTGGAGCATCTCGAACCCGTCGCCAAGGCCATCCACGATCTCGGCCGCCGCTCCTTCGCGATGCCCGTGGACGTGCGCCAGGAAGAGCAGGTGAAGGCGGTCGTCGAGCGCGCCGTGCAGGAGTTCGGCCGCCTCGACATCATGGTGAACAATGCGGGCGCGTCGTTCCGCGCCAAGCCGGAGGACATCTCGATCAACGGCTGGAACACCGTGGTCGGTATCAACCTCAACGGCGTCTTCCTCGGCTGCAAGTGGGCGGGCAAGCAGATGATGCAGCAGAAGAGCGGCGGCGTGATCATCAACATCTCGTCCATCGCCGGCGTGTACGGCTCCACCATGATGTCGCATTACGGCGCCGCCAAGGCCGCCGTCATCACGCTCACGCGCGAGCTGGGGGTGGCGTGGGGCCGCAAGGGCATCCGCGTGAACGGCATCGCGCCGGGTCCGGTGGAGACCGAGGGCTACCTGGACGTGCTGCACAAGACGGATCCGGAGGCCAAGAAGACCTACGACGCCGTGGCCGCGCGCGTGGGCATGGGCCGCTGGGGCAAGGTGGAGGAGATCGCGTACCCGGCCGTGTTCCTGGCCTCGGACGCCGCCTCGTGGATGACGGGCGAGACGATCGTGATCGACGGAGGACCGTCGCCGCGGGAGATGGAAGGGTAACCGGTAGACGGCCTCCGGGCCGTCCTGTAGGATTAGCCTTCGCGTTTATCGTGGTGACCGTAGCTCAATTGGTTAGAGCACTGGCCTGTGGAGCCGGGGGTTGCGGGTTCGATTCCCGTCGGTCACCCCATACGGGCGCCCGTAGCTCAGTTGGATAGAGCGTTGGCCTCCGAAGCCAAAGGCCAGAGGTTCGAATCCTCTCGGGCGCACCACGTGGATTTGGAGTAGAAGTTGGTGGAGCGAGTGACGGGCCGTTAGCTCAGTTGGTAGAGCAGCTGACTCTTAATCAGCGGGTCCAAGGTTCGAGTCCTTGACGGCCCACCAAATGAATCGGGCGCTTCCAGATCATCGGGAGTGCCCGATTGTTTTCTGGGGCCAGAACGGTGCCATGAACCGGGACACTGCCGACCTCACTCGTTGCGCCGCCCGGCATCGCATCGTTGACCGCACTCGGCGCTTCCTCTACGCTCCGCGGCGTCTCATGAAAGCGACCACGCTCTCCGGCACGGTCTGCGAGCTGCCGGACAGCGCCGTCCGCGAGCTCGGTCGGCGGCTGTCCGGCGAGCTCGCCGTGCCCGGCGGCGCCGGATACAACGAGGCCCGCACGATTTGGAACCGGATGATCGACAGACGGCCGGCGCTCATCGCGCGCTGCGCTGGGGTCGACGACGTCGTGACGGCGGTGCGCTTCGGTCGTGATCACGATCTCCTGATCTCCGTACGTGGGGGTGGTCACAACGTGACGGGCCACGCCGTCTGTGATGGCGGTCTCATGATCGACCTCTCGCCGATGAAAAGAACCCGGGTCGATCCTGAAGGAGCCGTCGTCCGCGCGGAACCCGGCCTCACCTGGAAGGAGCTGGACACCGCCACGCAACGTTACCAACTCGCCACGACGGGCGGTATCGTCTCGACGACCGGCGTCGCCGGTCTGACGCTCGGAGGCGGCCACGGGTGGCTCATGCGCAAGCACGGACTGACCTGCGACAACGTGGTGGCCGTCGAGATCGTCACGGCCGATGGGCGCCGCCTCCGGGCGAGCCCGGAGGACCATCCGGAGCTGTTCTGGGGGATCCGGGGGGGCGGGGGGAATTTCGGCGTGGTCACCGCGTTCGATCTCCGGCTCCACCCCGTCGCGACGATCCTGGGAGGGTTAATTCTCTATCCGATGCAGAGGTCCAGGGATGTGCTGGACGCGTATCGGGATTGTGCCCTGACGGCGCCTGACGAGCTGACCGTGATGCTGCTGATCACGACATGGCACGACGGCCGTCCTGTCATCGCGGTCGCTATCTGTTACAGCGGCGAGGTCGCGGCGGGTGAGCGCCTCGTGCTCCCGCTCAGGAGTCTCGGCGCCCCGATTCTCGATGCGGTGCGACCCATGGCGTACGCCGAGCTCCAGACCATGTTCGATGCGACGAATCCTCCCGGCCGGTGGTACTACAAGACCGGATACCTCGACGGCGCCATGATGCAGGGCACGCGATTCGTCGACGAGCTGATCGCCCACGCCGATTTCCCGTCACCGTCGCCGATGTCCCGAATAGTCATCGAGCAACTCGGAGGCGCGGTGGCCCGCGTCCCCACCGACGCGACGGCGTTCGTCCATCGCGCGGCGCCCTTCGATCTGATCGTCATCGCCGGAGGGTTCCGGCCCGAGGACTCCCACAAGAACGTCAAGTGGGCCCGCGAGACTTCGGTCGCGATGCGCGCCTTCATGTCAGGCGCCGCATACGTCAACTACCTCGGCGCCGATGCCGGCACGGACGCCGTGAGGGCCGCCTACGGTCCGGCCTACGAGCGGCTGGTCGCGCTGAAGCATCGCTATGACCCGGACAACGTCTTCCGCTTGAATCAGAACATCCGCCCGCGCCCCTGACGGGTCTTAACGCCAGCTCGAACTCCAGTCGCTCGGTCATCGGCTCTCTCGCCGGAAGCAGGGGCGGGGCGGGTGCGTCAGTCTAGGAAATCGTGGTCATGGGCGCGTACCACGTTCACCGCTGATGATGTTTCAGGACAACCGCGGACGTGAGGCCGCAGCGACGGGTCCAAGGTTCGAGTCCTTGACGGCCCACCATCTCTGACGGGCACTCCGGAACACCGGAGTGCCCGTCAGTCTTTTCACTACCGTTTCGCGACCGTTTCCCTTTAGGGCACTACCCGGACTGAGTCGGTGCCCCGGATCACGATCCCGCCGAATGTCTGGCCGTCCAGCACGGCGATCGTGTCCGTCGCGGTCACCTCCAGCGCTTCGGTCTCGACGTGGACCACGAGGTCGACCAGGCCATCTCCGTTGACGTCCTGGAACGACGCCATCGGCGTGCCTTTCCCCTTGAGCCTCACGGGGGCGCTGGCGTGGGTCACGCTGAGCGGATTCACCGTGCGTGCGTCGAAGCTGGGCGTGCTGAAGATGGCCACGGGCACCGTACCGTGCGACCCGAGGTTGATGCTGTTCGGGGAGCTTCCCGGCTTGATATCGACATTCACGCGGATCACGGCACTCTCGGTGATCGCAAAGACGGAGAAGCCGCTGACCTGTCCGCAAATCATACCGTTGTCCGTGTTGTTCGCCGTCGTCACATCAACCCAGGCGTTGCCCTCGACATGCAGCAGACGCAGCATGGTCGGATCGCTGAATTGCGCCGGCTCGTATTTGATGCAGACCATGACGAGCCCCGCGAACGGGTCGTGTCCCGCTTGATGTGGAAAAGCGCTGGGCGCATCTTCCGGCTCCGTGTATAGCACGATCCTCGTTCGTCACGCGGCGGGCGTGACTCGCGCGCGGATGACCGCGGCGATCTTCTCGTAGCCGTCGATCTTACGCAGGGTGATCTGGCCCGTGGCGACGAGGCTGTACAGCAAGAGCAGCGCGGCGTCTTCACCCGGCAGCGAGCCCTGCGTCTTCACGCGCCGGCGAAACTCCTCGTTGAGCCGCTCGATCACGTTCGTGGTGCGCAGCGTCTTCCACTGCTCGCGCGGGAAGTCGAAGACGGTCAACAACTCGTCGCCGCCTTCCTGCAGGCTGCGTACGACGCCCGGACACCGCTTCGCCCACGTGCGCTCGAAGCGCGCGTAGGCGGCGCGCGCAGCGCCCCCGCTCTCAGAGTAGACGATGCGATGGAAGTCGGCCGTCACCTCGGCGCGCGCGTGCGCGGGTGCCTTGGCTTGGAGATTACGCAGCTTGTGCACGCAACAGCGTTGCACGGCCGCCGTCGGCCACCCACGCGCCACCGCCCGTCTCAGGCCGGCATTGCCGTCGATAATGCACAGCAGCGGCACCCGCAGCCCTCGCGCCACGAGCCCGTCGACGAAGCTCTGCCATGCGTCCGCCGACTCGCCCCCGCACACCTCCAGGGCGAGCAGTTGCTTGGTGCCGTCGGCCAGCACGCCGACGGCCGCGAGCACCGGCGTGCTACCGACCTTGCCCGCGCAGCGGATCTTCAGCGCGATCGCATCGAGGTAGACGTAGACGACGTCCATCTCGGCGAGTGACCGCGCCGCCCAGGTATCGAGCGCGCCCTTGAGGGTGCCGACGATGCGCGACACGGCGCTGCGCGACAGCGGGGCCGCCTTGAGCAGCGGTTGCAGGGCGCCCTTGAGCCGGCGCGTGCTCGCGCCCGCCAGGTAGGTCATCGCCACCGCGGTGTTGACCTCCCGCAGCCGCCGCTGGTAGCGCGGGAGCACCGTCGAGGCCCACTCCTTCGGCCCCGTCGGGTGGAAGAGCGTGGCGCGCGGCACCGTGAGGGAGAGTGGGCCTGTCGGCCCCGTCAGCGTGCGCGTCTTGTGGCCGTTGCGATACCCGTGCCGAGCCTCGCGCCGCTCGTAGCGCAGGGCACCCAGCACGGCGGCCACCTCCTCGCGCACGGCGTGCTCCACGGTCGTGCGCACCTCGGCATGAATCAGCTCGCCCAGCGAAATGGTGTCAACCTGCTGCGCACGCGACCGATCTTTGATACCGTGCTCCATGGCGCATTCCTCCGGTGGCCGCCCTGCCAAGGCGGCCGGTTGGTGGTTGAACTTCTCCACCGGAAGAATGCGCCATTTCCTTTTTCCACATCAAGCGGGACACCGCCCGCGAACGTCGCCGTGGTCGTCACGTCATAGTAGGTCGGGGGAGTACCGAGGCTGAAGCCCGACGGCGGGGGAGGGCCGGTGCTGCTCGTGGTCACGGCGGTATTCCCCTGAGTGGAGATGCTGGGGAAGCTCACGGATGCTCCGCTGCCGAGTGGAACAGTGACATTGCTTCCCGAAGGCGTGTTGACGGAAGGAGCGGCAGGATTCAACTTCGCCACGAACACGGTCTGCGCGCCAGCAACGCCCTGGCGCCATCACCGCCTTTTTTCGATTTCATGCGGTAGGGTCGAAGGGGCCCGCGGAAATGGCCGTCGCCATTACACAACGGTTATGGCGCAGTACCTGCGGGCGAGCGCCCAGCCGCACTGTATATGGAGGGTTCAGTGGAAGCGTCCGTGACCGCGGTCGACAAGGTCGCGGATGCCGCCAGTGGCACCTTCGGCGTGCGACTGGAGATCCGGAACCCAGGCAACCGGATCCCCGGCGGGCTCAAGTGTAAGGTGCGTCTCGGCGACAACGCCGGCCGCTAGAGCCGGCGACAGCGCCCGCGTTAGAGTCCTCCCGGCGCTTGTCTAAAACGCCTTCTTGTCGAGCCCGATGATTTCCGAGCCGGGGGCTCCCGCCCGGACGAATCCGCTTCGGCCAAACCAGTGGCTTCCCCCGGGGGCGATCACGGCCACGTACGTTCCAGGCACCTGGCTGTTCGCCGCGTACTTCGTGTAGTCCTCGGACAGCCCGTGCGCGGCCAGATCGGCCGGCGAGGCGAGAGCCAGGTTGTGGACCTTGAAGCTGATCCGCTTCCCACCGGCCGGCTTGATGGTGCCGACTATCGCGTTGTCGCTCGCCACCTGGGCGTCGAGCCTGGCGCCGTCCGTGGAGATGCCCGTGTAACGCAGCCTCTCGTCGAGCGTCACGTCGTAGATCCCGGCGCCATCGATCGCGGTGTAGGCCACGAAGTGCGCCGTGGTGCCGCTGGCGTCGGTGAACGCTCCATAGACGCCACGATCGTTGAGGGCGGTGATGAGCAGTTGCTCCTGCCCACTGACCGAGACGAAGCTTTGCGGATTGGCGCCCGCAGGCTTCCCGGTGACGGCACCGGTGAACCAGATGGCCATCCCCTCTGGCGGGCCGAAGCCGTCGCAGACGTACGCCCGGAGCACCCGCCGGCCCGCGCGGTCAGGAGCGGCGAGGTCGAGCGCGACCGCGCCAAGGCGCGGGGTGCCGAGCAAGAACCCGAAGTAGACACTCTGCCCGCCGCGGTGTTTTCCTTCGTCGCTCGCAGCGCCGACGGCCAGTCCGGCGAGCAGGACGAGGGCGATCACGACCAGTATTCCTCTCTTCATGGCGTAAACCCTCCTGTTAACCACTGTGATGATGCGCGCCTTCCGGAGCGGGAACTGCGTGACTCGCAGCCTCGCGGGTCGCCTCGCAGACGGCGGCCAGGTCGTGACCGTCGAGGGCGCTGCACAGCGCCCGGGCCTTCGTATCGTCGCCGCTGAGGTCGCGGATAATCGTCGTCACCGCCCCCACCACGCAGTTGGACCGCGCCTCCATGTCAGCCGCCTGCAGGCACAGCTTCCGCACGGTGGCCGCCTGGGCGGTGGCCCCGATGACGTACTTACTGGATTTGATGGCGGCGTCGCCGCCGATCCCCTGGTAGCAGACGGCTCGGAAATCGAGGTCGGGGGTCTCGCGGCAGAGCGAGAAGACGGCGCCGAAGTCATCGTTGCGGACGAAGAGCGCATACGCCGTTTGCTTGACGTAGCAGTCGCCCTTGAACCGTCTCTGCACCGCCGTGCAGGGATAGAGCGGCTCGTCCGGGCGCAGATGCTTGGACGGTCGTGTGGGGTTGCTGAGGGCGGTAAGGTTCTCCATGAAGACGCCACCGTAGCAGTGATGCTGTTCCCATGAATCGGGCAGCGCGTCGCATCCCGCCAGCGACTTGAAGACGTCGGAGTCGAAGAGCGCCATGAAGCCGTGCCCCATGCCGTGCACGCAGTTGTAGTGGAAGTAGGACTGGCCATCGGGCTTCCGGTAGTCGGCGCAGACCGCCCGCGCCTGGTCGAGAATTCGCTCCGGACCGATGCTCGCCATCACCGCTTCGGTGACGCCGTGGTAATACCCCGATGCGCATAGATCGGAGCCCTGGGTGAACGCCGCCCGGCCCTGCAGCTCACCGGCCGTGCGGCCGACGACATGGGTCAGCTGGTGACAGGCGGCCACCAGGTAGCGGTGCGTCGTGCGCTGCTGGGCCAGGTCACGGAGGGCCGCCTGTGCGCCGGAGACGCGCGTCAGCGCCGCGTAGCGAGCGGCGAAGCAGCCGAACTCGAGCGACTGACCTCCGGTGCACTCGGGGGGCGCTGGGCTCGTGCTCGAGACCGCCCGCACCACGAAGATGCCGGTGACGAGGGCCACCGAAATCGCCAGCCCACCGCCCACAACGCGAAGGCGGCGCGACGACGTGCGCAGCAGCGAACGATACCGGATCGGCAAGGTCCCCTCGACGGGCACGGATTGTCCTGACGGCTGCGCGGCGGCTGCCCTGTTGCCGCCAGGGTGACGCCTTGATAGTGGTTCCGTGAGAGGGCGTCAAGCGGAAAATTGGGCGCCCATCGCTGCCACCATCGCGCGAGACGCTCCCACGCTCCGCCCGGCGCCGCCGGTGCTCGCACGCGCCGGAGGAGATGGTTGCGCGCCGCGCGGTGTTGCGCATCAGCGATGTGTTCGCGGATCAGAACATCCTGGACGTACGGGTTCATCCACATCGCGCCACCTCCGTGTCATGCCATGGCGTGGCACGGGCTGCCGGGTTGGAACGCAGGCGCCACGGCACCGCTGTCACCGGCGTCTCGCGAGCGTGACGTTGCCCGACGTTTCGTTGACGACGATGCGAACGGCAAATGGCACGGGGTGCTCGGCATCCGTCGCGCTCCGGCGTGCGTTCCGGGCCCCGAGATAGTTGAGCGCGAGGTGGAAGACGGTGACGAACTCGCCCTGGACATCCCTCTGCTGTGCCCAGCCGTGGGCGACGTACGTCATGGGCGCCTCTCCGGGTCTGCCCCATTCGACGAAGCCGCGCGCATGGCCCTGTCCCCCCGCCATATCCACCAGGAGCGCAGCACGCCGAGCCTGCGCGTCGGCGTCGCCGCGGGCGGTGAAGGTGAGCTCGTAGGTACCGACGTGGTAGGGGACGGTGCTCTGAGCGACGATGCTGGTGCTCTGGACGCGCCGCCCGTGGAGAGCCGGGTACTCCGCGCTCGTCGACGAGCCACAGCCCGCCACGAGCAGTGCGAGAACGATCAGGATCTTCATGGGTCGTCCTCCTTATCCGGCGACCGGGCGCATCGCTCGCGCGCCGCCGAGCGCGTACCAGGCCGAGACGCCGCCGCGGATGTAGCGCGCGTCGAAGCCGCGCTCCCTGAGTGTCCTCGTGACGTTGCAGCCGACGTGGAAGCCATAGGCGCAATACACGGCCACTGGCTGCTCGCGCGACAGGTCACCGATCCACTCCTCCACACGATCGGGATCGCGCCACGTCGCGCCCGCCATCAGGTCCACGGTGCGCGAGATGTGATGCCGCGGCCGGGCGTCCAGGACCTGCACCGGCTCGCCCTTCGCGAGGTGGGCGGCCAGCTCTTCTATGGACAGCGAGGGCAGGCTCGTGTCCGACGGGTCTTCCCCGGGAAGCGGGCGGCCGGCGCGCACCGCGCCCAGGCGTTCGATCACGGCCGCCCAGTTGACGTTCCGCATGAAGGCGTCGACGTAGGCGGTGGCGTTCGCGCCGAAGTCGAGGTGGTAGGCGTGCTCGTACATGTCCAGCGCGAGGACGGGCGCTCCATCGACGGCGGCCTGGCAGTGATCGGACGCGATCTGGTTCCACAGGCGCTCGTCGCGGCGCGAGTAGGTGAGGACGACCCATCCGGATCCACCCGCGAGCGATTGCGCGGCGGCGACGAACTCGCGCCGCCACGCACCGACGCTCCCGAAGTACTCCTCGAGCGTGGTGCCGGCCTGCGCGGGGATCTTGTGGCCCTCCCCGCCCAGGTTCCCGAAGTACAGCTCGTGGAGCGCGACCGAGCCCATGGCGCTCAGCTCTTCGCGCTTGAGGGCGCGCATCCGGTATCCCGGGGCCGCGGCATCGAGGCCCCGCAGCTCGCCCCGCACCGCGTTCAGCGTCCTCACGGCCCCGCCGTAGTTGTTCTCGTAGTGGCTGACGATGAGTCGCTCGGACATGCCGTTCAACGTCCACGGCCGTACGGGAATGGGGGAGATCTCGTGGCGCATGCTCGTGTCCTTTCTCTCCGTGTGGAAGGCTTGCGTGTCGAAGTGTTTCTGTATGAAACAATAGTTTCATCCGCCTGTCAAGCGCCGCGTGCGGGAGTGGGCTCGGCCCGCCTGCTCTCCGCCGGGGGCTCCCCCGCCGAGGGGAAACGTGGGGCAGATCCGAGCTTGACAGCGCGGTGAAACTATTGTTTCAATCGGGAACGTGAGCCAGACCTTGCTCCTGCTGCTCGTCGGAGTGCCCCCCACGCCGTCGAGCCTGAGAGTGCGTGTGTGGCGCCGACTCCGGTCCCTCGGCGCCGTCGCCCTCAAGCGTTCCGCCTACCTGCTGCCCGACACCCCGGAGCGGTACGAGGACTTCCAGTGGCTGGCCCAGGAGATCCAGCGTGAGGGTGGCGAGGCGACCCTGATCCGGGTCCAGCAGATCGAGAACGTGGGCCACGGCGATGTGCTGCAGATGTTCCACGAGCCGCGTGACCAGGACTACCGGCACCTCGCCGTCCGCTACCGCAAGGTGCTCCAGAGCCTGGAGCGGAAGTCGACGGCGAAGAGCACGCGCGCGCAGGAGGAGCTGATGCGGCTTGCCAAGGACCATCAACGTATCCGTGACATCGATTTCTTCGACGCTCCCGGCGGCGCCGAAGTGCGACGTCTCGAGGAGGCCATTGCCATGCGCACCCGACGTCCCGAATCCTCCCGCCGTGAAGAGCGGTCCACCCTCGACCTCGGCAAGCTTCGCGGCCGGCGATGGGTCACCCGCCCGCGGCCGCACATCGACCGCATCGCATCGGCGTGGCTGATCAAGCGCTTCATCGATCCGCAAGCGCAGTTCGTGTTCGCGCCGCCCGCAGAGTTCCCGAAGGACGCCATCCCCTTCGACGCCCCCGGCGTGGAGCTGAGTCATCAGGGCGAGGACTGTACGTTCGAGACGCTCGTCAAGCGCGCGCGGCTGCGGGATCGCCGCCTCGTTCGGCTCGCCGAGGTCGTTCACGAAGCCGATCTTCGTGACGGCAAGTATCCCCACGAGGAAGCGCGTGGCATCGACGTGGCGGTGCGCGCGCTCCTCGCCGCCTCACCCGACGACCACCACGTCCTCGCGCAGGGGATGTCGCTGTTCGAGGGGCTGTACGCGACCTCGCCCCGGAAAGGCTAGGCGGCCGTGCCCCTCGAGCCCCTTGGCTTCATCGACCTTCCGCGGCACGTGGGAGCGGGCGGCTTCGATCACGCCGCCGTGCACGGCGCCACCGGCCTCATCTACGTCGCCCATACCGCGAACGACGCCATCGACGTCATCGACGTGCAGCGGCACGCGTACGTCGGCTCCGTGCGGGGGCTGACGGCGGTGGCGGGCGCCCTCGTGTCCGACGAGCTCGATCTCGTCTTCACCTCGAACCGGGGTGAGAACACGGTGGGGATCTTTGCGGCGGCGCAGGCGACACCTCTCGAGGCGGCGTCGCCTCGGGGCGCCGTCGACAAGATCGGCGTCGGCATCCGGCCGAACGGTCTCGCGTTCAGTCCGGCACGCGCGCGATTGCTCGTCGCCCACGTGGGCGATCCCGCCCTTGCCGGCTCCTGCACGGTCTCCATCGTCGACGTGGTGGCCAGAAAGCGAATTGCCGATCTTGCCGTCCCCGGTCGAACCCGGTGGACCGTCTACGATCCAATCGCGGACGTCTTTCACATCAACATCGCGGACCCGCCGCAGATCGTCGTCGTCTCGGCGGCCGACCCTGTGGGCATTCGCCGCGTGGTTCCCGTGCCGTATGCGGGCCCCCATGGCCTCGACATCGACGTCGCACGACGGCGGCTGTTCTGCGCCTGCGACGCGGGCGTCCTCCTCGAGATCGACGCGGACACCGGAGCCATTCTGGCCACGGAAGCGATCGCCGGTGTTCCGGACGTGGTCTTTCTCCACGCGCGGCGGAGCCGTCTCTACGTCGCGATCGGAGAGCCCGGCGTCATCCAGGTCTTCGATACCGCCCCCCTCCGCCACCACGAAACCGTATCGACCGAAGCGGGAGCGCACACGCTGTCGTTCGATGCCACGCGCGACCTCGTGTGCGCCTTTCTGCCCGCGAGCCATCGCGCCGCCGTGTACAGGGATCTGTCAGGGTGAATGACGTCGTCGAGTTCCTGATTCGACACGGCGAAGCATTCCTTTTCCTCTACGTGTTCGCGGATCAGCTCGGCATCCCCTTGCCGGCCGTTCCTGCTCTGCTCACGATGGGTGCGCTCGCGGCCTCGCGCTGCTGTCGAGCGTGGTGGCCTCCGTGCTTGCGGACACCATCTGGTACGCGCTCGGACGGGCGCGCGGGATTCAAGTGCTCGGCCTTCTCTGCAAGCTCTCGTTCGAGCCCGATTCGTGCGTTCGCCGCACGGAGGACGTCTTCGTCCGCTATGGCGTGCGCTCGCTCATCATCGCGAAGTTCGTCCCCGGCCTCAGCACGGTGGCGCCGCCCCTGGCGGGGATGGTGGGAGTGAGCGCCGCGCTTCACGCTGTACAGCGTCCTCGCCGCCCTGCTGTAGGCGGGCGCGTGGAGCGGCGTCGGCTATCTCGCGGGCGATGCGTTGCGTCACGTCGTGGAGCAGAGCGGGCGCGCCGGCGCCGTTCTCGCCGCGCTCGTCGCGGCCACCGTCGCCGGCTCCATCGTCGTCAAATGGATCCAGCGGTAGCGCTTCCTTCGCAGCCTGCGCGTCGCCCGCATCAGCCAGGACGCGCTGAAGCGAGACCTCGACGCCGGCACCGCAGTATTCATCGTCGACCTTCGCTCCGCGCTGGAGGCCGCTGCCACGCCGTTCGTGATCCCGGGAGCGCTGAGGATCGCCGAGGAAGAGCTGGAGGCTCGGCATCAGTCCATCCCGCGCGCTCGGGACGTGGTCGTGTACTGCTCGCGACCGAACGAGGCGACCAGCGCCCGGGTGGCGCTCGCGCTCAGGCGGCGAGGCGTGACTCGCGTGCGGCCCCTCGAAGGCGGGTTCGCCGAGTGGCAGGATCGGGGATATCCGGTGGAACCGATCTCGTCGGTTCCCGTCTGATATAGATTTTCGGACACGCGCAATGGCAGACGCGAGGTGGGCATCCACGCTTGACGCCTCCGGCATGCCGGACTACGCTGCGCAGCGACCTTCAGGAGGCCAGGCAACGATGGGCAGGATCGTGTTCGCCGGTGCGATGTCACACGTGCTCGATCCGGAGTATTACCAGGCGGCGTGCGGCGACGTCGGCCGACAGAAGGTGACGGCGGCGATGGAGGCCATCGCCCACATGGGCGACCGCTTCGTCGACAAGAAGGCCGACGCCCTCATCGTGGTCGCGGACGACCACATGAACGCGTTCTCGTTCAACTGCGTGCCCGCCCTCTGCGTGCGCATCGGCAGAACGGTGCAGCGCATGGTGCAGGACAACGCGGAGGCCTTCGACACGGTGCTCGAGCACATGCCCGCGGAGTACCCGCTCCACGAGGCGCTCGCCAACAGCATCCTCGAGCAGGGCCTTCAGAACGGCTTCGATCTCGCGCTCTCGTGGGAGGCGCCGGTCGATCACGCCTTCCTGAGCCCGGTGAACACCATGCTCGGCACGCGCCCGGTGCCGCCACTCGTCCCCATCTTCGTGAACGCCTTCATCGCGCCCCAGCCCACCGCGCGCCGGTGCTTCCAGTTCGGCCAGCACATCGCGCGCGTGGTGGCCAGGAGTCCCTGGAACGTGGGCATCCTCGCCACGGGCGGGCTCTCGCACTTCCCCGAGCTGCTGCTGGGCCGCGTGGGCGAGACTGACACCGTGTTCGACCGCAAGCTCATCCACTGGATGGAGACGGG
>JBKKCN010000246.1:0-5275 GCA_046712525.1 Candidatus Rokuibacteriota bacterium | reverse complement strand
ATACGAGGCATAGGCGGGATTATGTCGTTTCAGAACGAGGTACCGGTTGCGAGCAAAGTAGAAGCGCGATCTCGGAGCGCTGATCCCGCCGGTGCTCGACGAGACTTTGTGCCAGCAGCGCGCACTTGCAACGACGACATGCCTCCAGCCTCGCGCGGTTGCGCGCGCGCTCCAGTCGACATCCTCGTAGTAAAGAAAGAGGCGTTCGTCCATCAAGCCGATATTGCGGATGGTGCCGGCGCGAACAAGAGGCGCACAGCCATTGCTCCATCCGCTCTCAGTCACGCCGCCGACGGTGGGCAGACGTGAGGAATCGTGATGAACGTCGCCGTTAGACCAGTCGATCGTTCCCCCGTCCCAGTAGATCCTGTCGCCGCCGGCAATGAATATCGTTGGCGTTATAAACCCCGCGTCCGGATGAGCCTGGCCGACACTTACGAGCTCCGTGATCATGTCTGGGGCCACGATGACGTCATTGTTCAGAATGAGGACGTAGTCAACGCCCGCCGCTAAAGCGAGACGGATCCCCTCGTTGTTGCCGCCCGCGTACCCCAGGTTCGTCGCCTGCCTCGCCACGTGGACCTGAGGGAACTTCTCTGCCACCACGTGAGAGGGATCATCGTCACTGCCGTTTTGGACGAGCCAATCGATGGTTCCTCGATAGGTCGACTCGAGGACCGACGCCAAGCATTCAAGAGTGTCTTCCGTATTATTCCAGTTCAGGACAATGACGCCGACCCGGGGTTCCATCGTCGGCGGATCCACGCTCACTTCCATGACACAGGGTTCGCCCGCCGCCGGGATCGCTGGAGCACGCGATGGTCGCGCCCCATCGTAGCCTGCACGCCCTCGAATGACCGCAGAAGAGGAGGTTTGTGATTGCTCATGCTCAGGACCTCATGCATCGGATCACACAATCGCCCATTCGGGGGACGATACCCGGTCGGTGCAGTGCTTATTACCCGCGTGGCTAGAAGAGGATCGCGCTGAGCGCGAGATCGACGCGGTTTTCAGTATAGCCCAATCCCCGTTCCGTGCCGAGAGGGCCGGGTTGATTCTGTTCGCTGCGTCCGGCTACTGCCGCGTGTCGCACGTCTGGCGGGACCGGGAGCGCTTCAGACAATCCCTTTTCCGGCTCCGCATCCGGCACCAACCGCGCGATCTGGGCGCTCGGTCTACGCAACCCGTTCACCTTCGCGATTCAGCCGGGCACCGGGCGCCTCTTCATCAATGACGTCGGTCAGAACACCTGGGAGGAGATCAACGACGGCATCGCAGCATCCAACTATGGCTGGCCCACCACCGAGGGCGTGACCACCAATCCCAGCTTCCGCAGTCCGCTCTTTGCGTACGGACACGGCGCGGGCCCGACCACCGGCTGCGCGATCGCCGGGGGCGCCTTCTACAATCCGACCACGGTGCAGTTTCCGAGCGACTTCGTCGGCGACTACTTCTTCGCAGACCTCTGTAGCGGCTGGATCAGACGCTTCGATCCCGTCTCCAGAATCGTGTCCGATTTCGCCAGCAGCTTCCCGAATCCCGTGGACTTGCAGGTCGGCGCGAACGGCAGTCTGTATGTCCTGTCTCGCGACGGCGCGGTGCGCGCGATCAGCCATATCAGCAGCTAGCCAGCCCTTTCATCGGACTGAAGACCACCCGCCTGCTCCGCCGCGGAATAGCGTAGTCTTGGCCGGCATGACCTGCCCGGGTCAGCAGGCAGGCTCGCGATGGTCCACCAAGAGGACCCGGTAGTCCGAAGAGGAGGCAGACGATGGCGTACGACCTGATCGTCAAGAACGGCATGGTCGTCGACGGCACCGGGTTCGCGCGCTACCGGGCTGACGTCGGCGTCACGAACGGAAAGATCGCCGAGATCGGCCGCCTCGACGGGGCGGCGGCCGCCACGACGATCGACGCCGAGGGCCGGTTCGTCGCGCCCGGGGTCATCGACCTCCACACGCACTACGACGCGCAGCCGTTCTGGGACCGGCTCTGCACGTCCTCCATCTGGCACGGGGTGACATCGGTGCTGATCGGCAACTGCGGCCTCACGCTCGCGCCCCTGCGGCCGGAGCATCGCGAGACGATGCTCGCCACCTTCTGCTGCGTCGAGGACCTGCCCGTGCGCTCCCTGAGCGCGGTGCTGCCGTGGACGTGGGAGAGCTTCGGCCAGTTCCTGGATGCCATCGACATCGGGCTCGGGGCGAACATGATGCCGCTCGTGGGCCACAATCCGCTGCGCCTCTCCGCCATGGACAAGGCCGCGTGGGACCGCCACGCGACCGCGGACGAGATCGCCGACATGCAGCGGATGCTGCGCATCGCGATGGACGAAGGCGCGTGGGGCTGGAGCACCACGAACTCGCCCACCCACGCCGGGCCCCAGGGCCAGCCGGTCCCCACGCGGCTGGCGAACGACGAGGAGCGTGTCGCGCTCGGCCGCACGCTCGGTGAGTGCAACCGCGGCATCATCGAGATCCTGCCCCCCGGCGCGGGCCAGCCCACGGACACCGACCGGCAGCACCTTCTCGACGTCGCACGCACGAGCGGACGCCCCGTGTTCTTCCTCGGCTTCGACGCGAGCGCGCGCAGCTTCGTGGAGGCCTCCGCGCGTGAAGGCGCCCAGCTGTACAACCTGCTCCGCGCCATCCCGTTCAATCCGCGCTTCACACTGAAGAAGACGACGTTCTTTGCGAACCTCGACGTCTGGGACGTCGTGATGGCGAAGCCGTTCGAGGAGAAGCTGGCCCTGCTGACGAACGCCGACAAGCGGGCGCAGCTGCGCGAGGCCGCGATGCAGCGGCAGCGCCGCCGGCCGGGCGTGCCGGGGCGGTTCATCAAATGGGCGTCGATCGTCGTGAGCAAGGCGGCGCTCGACAAGCACCGCGCGCTCGAAGGGCGGTCGGTCACCAGCCTCGCCGAGGAGATGGGTAAGCACGTCGCCGACTTCGTGCTCGATCTCGCGGTGGAGGAGAAGCTGGAGACCGAGTTCGTGCTGCAGTCACGCTCCCGCGAGGAAGACGCGGAGATGGCGGAGTACGTGAAGACCGGGCACGCGCTGCCGTCCCAGACCGACGCCGGCGCGCACCTCAACACGAACTTCTGCACCGCGGGCGAGTCGAGTTACGTGCTCGGCGAGTGGGTGCGCGAGCGCGGCCTCCTCACGCTGGAAGACGCCGTGCGCCGGTTCACGTTCCAGCCCGCGACCATCATGGGTCTGCACGACCGGGGACTCGTGCGCAAGGGCATGGTGGCCGACCTCATGGTGTTCGATCTCTCGAAGATCGGCGTCAAGGAGGACGAGATCACGCGCGACGGCCCCAACGGTTCCCCGCGCCGCGTGCAGGGCGCCACGGGTGTCGATCACGTCATCGTCGGTGGCCAGGTCGTGCTGAACCACGGCCAGCACACCGGCGCGCTTCCGGGCCGCGTCCTGAGGGCGAACGGAAGGACGCGCTAGCGGCGGCACGCGGCTTCAGCCGTCGATGAGGAAGTTGCCGGCCTCCAAGGCGATGGGCGGCGCGCCGGGGTCGCGGACGACACCGGCCGGGTCGCGTCCGTCGGCGATCGCCTCGAGCTGTCGCTTGAGCATCTGGCGCACCATGGCCACGCCCTTGTCGCTCGACACGAGGTTCTCCTCCGAGTGCGCGGTGATCGGGCCCTGGCCCACCTGGGCCTCGTAGTCGCCGGGAAATCGCTGGTGCTCTTCGGGAGTCAGCTCTTCCCACAGCTTGCCGTTGAGGCGTGAGCGCACGCGGCCGATCTCGCCAGGGCTCGTCACGCGGCCCGCCGTGTAGATGCGGAAGCTCGTGTCGTCGATGGGAAGCACCCAGCCGATCGTTTCCACACGGCGATAGGCGCCGACGCGCGGGCTCGGAATCACACGCAGTGTGGGGAGCACCGCTTCGCTGATGCGATGGAAGAGCGTGCCGTCGGGCAGGCGCCGCTGTGAGACCGCCTTGATGCCCTTGTCCGTGAATTCCCACGTCACCTGCGGCATGAGCCCCATTTGCTCCACGAACTGCACGCCGCTGAAGGAGCCGTGCAGGATGGGCACGTGGAAGGTATCCATGAGGTTCTCGTAGTGCTGCAGCCAGTTGCACGGAATGACGGCGGGGCCGCCGCCGCCCACGCTGCTGTCGTCGGCTTCCAGGAACTCGCCGGCGTCGAGCGTCTCCAGCGCGTCGTAGCGCGGCAGCGCCGGCTTGCGCTCGGGCGGGCCCATGTAGGCGAAGATCAGCCCGTACCGCTCCTGCACCGGGTACCACGGCTGCCGCATGCGTTCGCGCTGCCGGCCGCCGTCGGGCTCGCACGGCTGCTCGAGGCACCGGCCCTCCACGTCGAAGAGCCAGCCGTGATAGCAGCAGCGGATGCCGCGCGCCTCCACCTTTCCGTAGTAGAGGCTGGTGCCGCGATGGGCGCAGCGGGCGAGCACGAGCCCCGCCCGGCCGTCGCGGTCGCGGAAGAGGACGAGATCCTCCCCGAGCACGCGCAGGGCCTTCGGCGTTTCGGTGGCGTCGGTCACGAGCGCCACCGGATGCCAGTAGCGCCGCAGCAACTCGCCCATCGGCGTGCCCGCGCCCACATCGGTGAGCTGGTGCAGCGACGTGGGGTGCGGCCGCCCGTAGCCGGTGCCGGTGTCGAGGGATCGTCCGTCGATCACGCTCCTTACTCTACAGGAGGCTTATCTTGACAATGTCCTCGGGGGAACGGTACAAGAGCGCCACTATTCCCCGAGCTCCTACTGCCACAGGGAGGCCCCGGATGAAGAAGCCCGAGCGCGTTGTCCCCACCCGACGCCAATTCCTCACGACCACCGCCGGCGCCACCGCCGGGATGGCCTCGTGGCTCGCCCTCGGCAAGGCCCCCGCCTTCGCCCAGAAGCGCGAGTTGACGTTCCTCTCCTGGAACCACTTCGTCCCGGCCTCGGACGACGAGCTCCGCAAGCAGGCCGACGCCTTCGGCAAGGTCGCCAACTGCACGGTGCGGGTCGATACCATGGCGCATCTGCAGATGCCGGCCAAGGTGGCGGCCGAGGCCCAATCGCAGTCCGGCCACGACATGTACAGGACGGCGGGCGCCGACCCGTTCCTCTTCGAGAATCTCCTCGTCACCGTGGACGACGTGGTCGAGAAGGTCGGCAAGCAGGGCGGGGGCTGGTACAGCTTCGCGGCCGAAAGCAACCAGGCCAAGTCCGGCTGGAAGAGCGTTCCCTGGTTCTGGATCTCGTTTCCCGGCACGTACAACACGGCGCACTTCAAGAAGGCCGGCTTCG
>JBKKCN010000245.1:0-2909 GCA_046712525.1 Candidatus Rokuibacteriota bacterium | reverse complement strand
TGACGCGCTCGCGCGCCTGCCACGACACCTCGAGCGTGAAGCCCGGGAACCGCTTGCTGATGTCGATGGACAGCATCGCCGCTCAGTACCGCAGGCGTACGAGCCGCGAGAGGCCGACGAGGAGAAGCACGACGGCGCCGAGCGAGATCAGCGACAGCGCGTTCGCCTCCGCCATCTGGTTGGCCTGCACGTGATCGTAGATCGCCAGCGGCAGTGTCTGCGTGCGCCCGGGAATGCTGCCCGCAATCATGAGCGTGATACCGAAATCTCCGAAGGCCCGGCAGAAGGCGAGGATGCCGCCCGCCATCAGCGAGCGCCACGCCAGCGGCAGCGTGATGGTCCAGAACACGTTCCACTCCGAGCGACCGAGCGTGCGCGCCGCCTGCTCCAGACGCGCGTCGACGCTCTCAAACCCGGCCTGCGCGGCCTTGATGAGCAGCGGCGCCGATCCCACCGTGCCCGCGAGCACCGCCGCCTTCCATGTGAACGCGAGCTCGACGCCGGCAGCGTCGAGCAGGCGGCCCACCGGTCCCTGGCTGCCGATGAGAACGAGCAGGTAATAGCCGAGCACCGTCGGCGGCAGCACGAGAGGCGCCACCACCACGGAGGCGAGCACGTCGCGGCCGGCGAACGTGCGGCGCGCAAGCAGCCAGGCGAGCGGCACGCCCACCGCGAGCGTGAGGACCGTCGCCGCCACCGAGACGCGGACCGACAGCCACAGCGGGAAGAGATCGAGCGCGGTCAAAATTCTCCGGGCAGGCGAAAGCCGTAGCGCTTCATCACCGCGCGTCCCGCGGGACCGTTGACGAACTGCAGGAAAGCCAGCCCCACCTCCGGCCGCGCGCTGCGGCGCACCACCGCCGCCGCCTGGTTCAGCGGGTTGTGGAGCGCAGGATCGATGGGCGTGACGTGGACGGACGGAACGTTGGCGACGGAGAGGGCGACGATCCCCGCTTCGGCGGCGCCGGTCTCGACGTACTGCAGCGCCTGGCGGATGTTCTCGCCGTACACGAGCTTCGGCTTGAGCGCCTCCCAGAGGCCGGCCGTGCGCAGCGCTTCCTCGGCCGCCTTGCCATAGGGCGCGTGCGCCGGATTGGCGATCGCCACCCGACGCACACGAGCACCGAGGAGCTCTCGCAGGTCGCCGAGCTTCGGGCCGGAGGCCTTGGCCGTGATGAGCACGATGCGGCCCTGCGCGTAGAGCCCGCGCGTCTGCGTGATGATGGCGTTCTTGGCGGCGAGGTCATCCAGGAAGCTCTGGTTGGCGGCGAAGAAGACGTCGGCGGGGGCGCCGTGCTCGATCTGCTTGGCGAGGTTGCCGGTGGAGCCGAAGACGAACGTCACCTTGACCTTCATCGTCTGCTCGAAGCCGGGCGCGATCTCCTTGAGGGCAAACGTCAAATCCGAGGCCGCGAAGACGGTGAGCGTGGGCGGCTCCTGCGCCGCGCCGTGACCGGAGGACGCCGTCGCGAGGACGGCCGTCGCGAGCGCGACCACCGCGCGTCCGAGCATCGATCGCCGGGTGTCCATCGCGGAATCACCTTACTACAGGCGCCGCTGCTGGATCGTCGTCAGCGCCCAGTTGACGCCGAACACGAGCGCCAGCAGCAGGATCGACAGCGCGATGGCGACGTCGAAGTTGCCCTTGCTCGTCTCCAGCGCCATGGCGGTGGTGAGCGTGCGTGTCTGCCCCTTGATGTTGCCACCCACCATCATGGAGGCGCCGATCTCGGAGATGATGCCGCCGAAGCCGGCCATCACCGCCGCCAGCATGGGCAGGCGCGCCTCGCGCAGCACCACGCGCACCATCTGCGCGCGCGAGGCGCCGAGCGCCAGCAGCTGCAGCCGGAACTTCTCCGGGACGTTCTGCACGGCCGCGAGCGTGATGCCGGTGACGAGGGGAGCCGCGATCACCGCCTGCGCCACCACGAGGGCGGCGGGCGTGTAGAGGATCTCGAGGCCGCCGAGCGGGCCGCTGCGCCACAGCAGCATCGACACGAAGAGGCCGACCACCACCGGCGGCAGGCCCATCCCCGTGTTCACCGCGGTCACGAGCAGCGTGCGACCGGGAAAGCTCGCGAGGGCGAGGGCCGCCCCCGCGGGAATGCCGAGCGCGAGCGCGATGAAGGTCGCGCTGCCCGACACCTGCAGCGACAGGAAGAGGATGGACCAGATCTCCGGGTCTCCCCCGATGAGCAGCCGTACCGCCTCGCGGAAGCCGGAAAGGAGGAGGTCCACGGGGAGCCTACAGGTCTTCGTCCCGCTTGCCGGCGATGGGCACGAAGAGGGCGCGGCCGTACTTGTCGATGCCGAAGGTCCGGATGATCTCCTGCGTGGCGGGCGCGAGCATGAAGTCTGCGAAGGCCTTGCCGCCCGCCGCGTTGACACGGGCGCCGTGGGCGGGATTGACCTCCATCACCGAGTACACGTTGAGCAAGGTCCGGTCGCCCTCCACCATGACCACGAGCGCCACACGTTTCGCGAAGGCGAGCAAGGTGGCGCGGTCGGTCAGCGCGTAGGCGCGCCGGTCGTCGGCGAGCGCGAGCGTCGGCCCCATGCCGAGCCCCGATTCGATGTACCACGGCGCCGCGGGCACCGCGCCCGCCTCACGCCAGAGCGCCTGTTCGAGAAGATGGGTGCCGGACTTGTCGCCGCGCGACACGAAGCGCGCGCCCGCGGCGGCGATCTTCCGCAGCGCCGCCGCCGCGCTCCTCTCGCCGCGGATGCCGGCAGGATCCGCATCGGAACCCGCGATGACGAAATCGTTGTACATGACGAGCCGGCGGCTCCGCATTCGGCCCTCGGCCACGTACTTCTTTTCCAGCGCGGGCGCGTGCGCGAGCGTCACGTCTGCTTCGCCGCGCGCGGCGAGGGTGAGGGCCTGGCCGGTTCCCACCGAGATCGTCTTC
>JBKKCN010000244.1:0-5807 GCA_046712525.1 Candidatus Rokuibacteriota bacterium | reverse complement strand
GTTCTCCACCGTATGCCGCGAATGTCCGGCCGGCTGCGGTGTCATCGCGCGCAACCGCGAGGGCCGCGTCGTCAAGCTCGAAGGCAATCCCGACCATCCTGTCAATCGCGGCGCGCTGTGTGAGCGCGGACAGGCGGCGGTGCAGGGCCTCTACCATCCCGACCGCTTCGTCGGCCCCCAGCGCCGCGAGGGCAACGCGCTGCGTACGGTGCCGTGGGAGGAGGCGGTCAGGCTCGTGAGCGACCGCATCGTGGCCGCGCGCTCCGCCAACAAGGGGCGGGCCATCGCGCTCGTGAGCCAGCTCGAGAACTCCACGCTGGGTGGGCTGCTGGACCGCTGGGCGCAGGTGGTGGGCGCTCGTCCTCGCGTGACCCTGGAGCCGTACGGCTACGAGGCGGTGCGCGCGGCCAACCGGCAGACGTTCGGGCGGGATGCGGTGCCGTATTACGCCTTCGAGGACGCCGCCGTCATCCTCAACTTCGGCGCTGACTTCGTGGAGACGTGGATCAACAACGTGCATTACCCCGCCGCCTTCACGAAGATGCACGCCTTCCGCGAAGGACGCGCGGGCACGTACATCCACGTGGAGCCGCGCCAGTCCCTCACTGCCGCCAATGCCGACGAGTGGGTGCGCAATGCTCCGGGCACGGAAGGCCAGCTCGCCCTCGCCATTCTCAAGCTCATGATCGACGGCGGCGCCGCCGATCGCGCGTACGCGGGGGCCGTCGCGCAGATCGACGTCAAGAAAGTGGCGGAAGAGAGCGGCGTGGAGCCGGAGACCCTCAAGCACATCGCGGAAGTCTTCGCTCAGGGCAAGCCGAGCCTCGCCGTGGCCGGCGGCGCCGCGGTGAGCGGCTCTCACGCCACGCAGACGCAGATCGCGATCAACATGCTCAACGCGGCCGCCGGCAACGTGGGCAAGACCGTGCGCTTCGGCCCCGACTGGGCATGCGGCAAGATCACACCCTACGGCGACGTGGCCGCGCTCGTGCAGGCCATGGGCGCGGGCGAGATCGACGTGCTCGTCCTCGGCCCCGGCGTGAATCCGGCCTTCACGCTGCCGGGCGGGCTCAAGGCGGCGGACGCCATCCGCAAGGTGCCGTTCGTGGTGAGCTTCGCCAACCAGCCCGACGAGACCACCGCGCTCGCGCATCTCATTCTCCCCGACACGCACTGGCTCGAGTCCTGGGGCGACTACTCGCCGCGCGAAGGGGTGATGGGCCTCATGCAGCCCACCATGAAGCCGATCCGTGACTCGCGGCCGATGGGCGACGTTCTTCTCGCGGTGGGCCGCACGGTGTTCGGCGCGGAGGAAGGCAAGGGCCCGCTGCCGTGGACGACCTTCGAGCAGCATCTGAAGGCCGCGTGGGAGCCCGTCGTGAAGGAGCAGTGGTCGGCGGCGCTGAGCCAGGGCGGGGTGTGGAAGGACGTCGCCACCGTGTCGGTCTCGGCCAGAGCCGGCGCCGTCGACGTCGCGCCTGCGAAGTTCGAGGGCGACGCCTCCGGCTTCGTGTTGATGGCGTACCCGTCGCTGCGCTTGTATGACGGACGGAGCGCCAGCCGCTCGTGGCTTCAGGAGTCACCAGACTCCGTGACCCAGGTGGCGTGGGACGGCTGGGTGGAGATTGCCGCCGAGACCGCGAAGTCGCTGGGCATCGCGCAGGGCGACGTGGTGAAGGTGAGCTCACCGCACGGAGCGATCGAGCTGCCCGCGTACATATCGCCGTCGCTGCATCCGAAGACGGTGGCGATCCCCATCGGCCATCGCTACGCGCCCTATCACGTGCCGCGGTACGTGACCGCGACCTCCGGCGCCACGAACCCCATGGCGCTGCTCGGGGGCGCGGCGGAGGCGGGCTCGGGCGGCGCCCAGTTCCTCGGTGTGCGCGTGAGCCTCGCGAAGACGGGCGCGCGCCGGCCGCTCGCCGTGCTGCAGGCCACGCACGATCAGGACGAGCGCGAGCTGGCGCGCCACGTCGACCTGCGCGCCGCGCGCGAGCAGGCGCTGCGGGGCAAGCCCGGCGTGCACGAGGTGCCGAGCCTGTACCCGGAGCAGCACTATCCCGGTTACCGCTGGGGCATGGCCGTCGACGTGGACGCCTGCGTCGGGTGTGGCGCGTGCATGGTGGCGTGCCAGGCGGAGAACAACATTCCGGTGGTGGGCAAGGCGCAGGCGGCGTATGGCCGGCAGCTGCACTGGCTGCGCATCGAGCGCTGGGCGGAAGGCAAGCCGAGCCACCCCACCAACATGTTCCTGCCGATGTTCTGCCAGCACTGTGAAGTGGCGCCGTGCGAGCCCGTGTGCCCGGTCTTCGCGTCGTATCGGACCGAGGAAGGCCTGAACGGGCAGGTCTACAACCGCTGCGTGGGTACGCGTTACTGCGGCAACAACTGCCCGTACCACGTGCGCCGCTTCAACTGGTACAACTACGAGTACCCGGCGCCGCTCGACGTGCAGCTGAACCCCGACGTCACCGTGCGGCAGCTCGGCATCATGGAGAAGTGCACGATGTGCATCCAGCGCATCGTGGCGGGCAAGGATCACGCGCGCGACGAGAAGCGGCCCGTGCGCGACGGCGACATCCTGACCGCCTGCCAGCAGACGTGCCCCACGAAAGCGATCGCCTTCGGCAACCTCAAGGACAACGCGAGCGAGATGACGCGCCAGTCGCACGCGCCGCGCGCCTACCACGTGCTCGACGAGCTGGGCACGCGGCCCTCGGTGACGTATCTCAAGAAGGTCGTGCGGGCGCACGCATGAGCGTGGTGACGAAGCACCCCGGCGGCGAGCCCACCTTCGCGGACGTCAACCGCGACGTCCTCCTCACCCTGCGCCCACCCGGCAACCTGTACTTCACGTGGATGTGCGTGATCGGGCTCATCCTCAGCGGCGGCATCCTCGCGTGGACGTGGCAGATCTACATCGGCATGGGTGCCTCGGGCAAGCGCACGCCCACCATGTGGGCGATGTACATCACGACCTTCGTGTTCTGGATCGGCATCGGGCACGCGGGCACGCTCATCTCCGCCGTGCTCTACCTGTTCCGGGCGCGGTGGCGCACGTCGATCTATCGCGGCGCGGAGGCGATGACGATCTTCGCCGTGCTGACGGCGGGCCTCTTTCCCCTCATCCACGCCGGGCGCATGTGGTTCGCGTACTTCCTGCTGCCGTACCCGAACCAGCGCGACCTGTGGCCGAACTTCAAGTCGCCGCTGGTGTGGGACGTGTTCGCCATCTCCACCTACCTCACCATCAGCACGGTCTTCTTCATCGTGGGCCTGGTGCCGGACATCGCGGCCGTGCGCGATCAGTCCACGGGCTGGCGGAAGCGGATCTACAGCATGCTCTCGCTCGGGTGGGAAGGCTCGGACTCCCAGTGGCGGCACTACCGGCGCGCGTACGGCCTCTTCGCCGCCATCGCCACCCCTCTCGTGCTCTCGGTGCACAGCGTGGTGTCGTGGGACTTCGCGATGGCGCTCGTCCCCGGCTGGCACTCCACGCTCTTCGCGCCCTTCTTCGTGGACGGCGCCATCTTCTCGGGCTTCGCGATGGTGCTCATCCTCATCCTGCCCATGCGCTACTACTTCAACCTGTACGCTTACATCCAGGACAAGCACCTGGACGCCATGGCCAAGCTCATCCTGGTCACTGGCCTCGTGCTGACCTACTTCTACATCTGCGAGGCGTTCACCTCCTGGTACAGCGGCGACCACATCGAGAAGGCCTCGCTCTTCTGGCGTTCCACGGGGTCCTACGCGTGGGCGATCTGGACGATGTACTTCTGCAACTGCGTGTCGCCCTTAGTCTTCTTCTGGAGGAAGATGCGCACCAATGTGGTGGCGCTGTACGTGGTGTCGATCCTCGTCCTCATCGGCATGTGGTTCGAGCGCTTCAACATCATCGTGCCGGGTCTCGCCCACGGCTTCTACCCGTACACGTGGGGCAACTACGTGCCCACGCTCACGGACACCACCATCATCGTGGGCAGCTTCGCGTGGTTCTTCCTGCTCTTCCTCGGCTTCATCAAGCTCATGCCCTCGCTCTCCATCGTCGAGGTGAAGGAAACGCTGAGCCCCCCCATGAAGGACATCGCGCATGGCCGCCACCACTGACACGGTGCTGGGCGTCTTCGCCCACGTCGACACCACGGTGCGGGCGCTGGAGGAGCTGAAGGCCAAGGGCTATCACGACCTCACGGTCTACAGCCCCGTTCCCGTGCACGAGATCGAGGACGTGGTGGAGCGTGACCGCCCCGTGAGCCGTGTGCGCATCTTCACGATGATCGGCGCCCTCACCGGCACCATCTCGGGATTCCTGCTCACGATGTGGTCGTCGCTGAAGTGGGACATCATCGTGGGCGGCAAGGCGCCCGCCTCCATTCCGCCCTACGTCGTGATCGCCTTCGAGCTCACCATCCTCTTCGGCGGACTGGCCACCCTCATCGGCATGATGGTACTGGGACGGCTGCCGCGATTCCGCTTCTCGCCCTCCTTCGATCCGCGCTTCACGAACGACCGCTTCGGCGTGGCCGTGCACTGCTCGCCGGACCGCAGCCCGTCGGTGCGGGAGATCTTGCGAACGGCGGGCGCGGAGGAGGTGAAGGCATGATGAAGTACGTCTTCATCCTCGTCCTCGCCATCGTGGCGGGCAGCGCGGGCCTCATGGGGGCGGTGGTGGTCTACCGCTTCGTGAACAACATGACGCACAGCGCGCGCATCATGCCCGGGGAGCGCAACTTCCCGATGCCCACGGGGGTGGTGGCGCGCGGCAAGGAAGCGATCATTCCCAAGGAGCAGCGCGAGATCGCGATGAAGGTGCCCAATCCCGTGAAGACGTCCGCCACCTCGGTGGCGGTCGGCCGCGAGCGCTACGTCACCATGTGCGTGCCCTGCCACGGTCCCGAGGCCAAGGGCGGAGTGACGGGTCCGGTGGCGACGAAGTTCATCCCGCCCCCCGATCTCACCAATGGTGATCTTCAAAAGGCGCGCACGGACGGCTACTGGCACAGCTACATCATGGTGGGCGGCGCCGTCATGCCCGCCTACGGCGAGACGATGTCCTCCCAGGAGGCGTGGCACGTCGTGAACTATCTGCGCTCCCTCGTCGCCAAATGACCGCCGTCTGGGGGCTCCTCGCGCTCGTGGGCGCCGTCGTCTTCACGCTCGGCGCTGCTTCCGGCGATCCCGCGCGTGCGTGGTCCATGTACCTGGTGAACCTCGTCTTCTGGTCGGGGCTGGCGGTGACCGGGCCCGCCATCGCGGGCATGATGCAGCTGACGGAGGCGCGCTGGTCGCCGAGCGTGCGCCGCATCGCCATCACCACCGTCGGCTTCCTGCCGGTGGCCTTCGTCCTCCTGCTCGTCCTCGTCCTCGGACGCGCCGTCCTCTATTCGTGGGTGACCACGCCCATCCCGGTGAAGGCGGCGTGGCTGAACGTGCCCTTCTTCTTCGGCCGCACGCTCGTGCTGGCGGCGGTGCTCTTCGCCGTCTGCTTCGCCTTCGCGCGCGCGCTGCTGCGCGATCCCGTGCCGCCGGACGACACGCGCGAGCGCGCGCGCCGCAACCGGCTCGCCACTGTGCTCCTCATGCTGTGGGTGGTCACGATGTCGCTGTGGGGCTTCGATCTCCTCATGTCGCTCGACCCCAAGTGGTACAGCGGTCTCTTCGGCGGCTACTTCGTGGTGAGCACGCTCTACACGACCTTCTGCCTTCTCTCCATTCTCAGCATCCGGGCCAACGCCAAAGGCGTCGCCTCCATTCCGCCCGCCGCCATCCAGGACGTGGCCAAGCTGCAGTTCGCGATGTCG
>JBKKCN010000243.1:0-5808 GCA_046712525.1 Candidatus Rokuibacteriota bacterium | reverse complement strand
GTCTTCAAGGACCTCAACGACCGCGCCGCCGCGCGTGCCAAGCTCGGGCAAAACGCGGACTGGCAGACCTTCGTCGGCAAGTCCATCGGGCTGCTCGCCCACATGCAGTCGATCATCCTCCTGCCCGCCGCCCATTCACCGATGAAGTAGCTCCGCGCCATGAGCGATCCCGAAGCGCGCAAGGTCATCGAGATGGGGTACGGGGGCAACGAGCGCCTCACGATGAACATGGGGCCGCAGCACCCGTCCGCACACGGCGTCTTCCGCGCCATCCTCACCCTCGAGGGGGAGACGGTGGTGGCGGTGGACTCGGTGATCGGCTATCTCCACCGCTGTCACGAGAAGCTCGGAGAGACGCTGACGTACGTGCAGTACCCCAGCATCGCCTCCAAGACCGACTACGTGGCGGCCATGACCGCCGAGCTCGCGTATGTATCGGCGGTGGAGAAGGTGGGAAAGTTCGAGGTGCCCCGGCGCGCACAGTACCTGCGCGTGATGGCGGCCGAGCTGCAGCGCATCGCCTCCCACTGCCTGTGGCTCGGCACGTGGTGCCTGGACATGGGCGGCGCCCTCGGCGGCGGCGCCACCATCTTCCTGTACTGCATCCGCGAGCGTGAGCTCGTGCTGGACCTCTTCGAGTCGCTCACGGGGGCGCGCCTGCTCTACGGCTTCCACCAGATCGGCGGCACGCGCTACGACATCCCCACCGGCTGGGCCCAGCGGTGCCGCGACGCCATCAAGCTCATCGACGAGCGGGTGGACGAGTACGAGGCGATGCTGGACGACAACCCGTTCTTTCTCGCGCGCACGCAAGGGGTGGGCGTGGTCTCGCCCGCGCTCGCGCAGGACGTCGGCATCTCCGGCCCCCTCATCCGCGCCTGCGGCATCGACTACGACCTGCGTAGGAAGGCGCCGTATTCCTCGTACGGGGACTTCGACTTCAAGGTGCCGGTGGAGACGGCGGGCGACTGCTTCGCGCGCTATCGCGTCCGCATGCAGGAATTCCGGGAGTCCAGCAAGATCGTGCGCCAGGTCCTCGACGGGCTGCCGGAAGGGCCCATCTCCTCGCGGCCGGGCGTGAAGTCGGTGGGCCAGGTGCGCGTGCCGAAAGGCGAGGGCTACACGGCGGTGGAAGGCGCGCGCGGAGAGATCGGCTGCTACATCGTCGCCGACGGCGGCGCCAAGCCGTACCGTCTGAAGTGGCGCGGCGCCTCCTTCTCGAACCTGTCCATCCTTCCCCACATCATTCCCGGCCACAAGGTGGCGGACGTGGTGGCCATCATGGGCTCGGTGGATCCCGTCTTCGGCGAGGTGGATCGATAGCCGTGCCCGATCTCGCCTACCACTTCATGGTGGGGTTCATCGTGCTGAACGCCGTCATCGGCATGGTGACGTACGTCACCCTGCTCGAGCGGAAATTCGCCGCCCGCATGCAGTCTCGCATCGGGCCCTACTACGTGGGCCCGCACGGTCTGCTGCAGCCGATCGCGGACGCCCTCAAGCTCATGATGAAGGAAGACATCGTCCCCACCCTCGCCGACCGCCGGGTCTACAACCTGGCGCCCATCGTCTTCCTGATCCCGTGCGTGCTCATCTTCGCCACGCTGCCCTTCGCGCCCGGCCTCGGCGTGGCCGATCTCAACATCGGCGTGCTCTTCTTCCTCGCCGTCTCCTCGCTCGAGATCGTGGGCCTCTTCATGGCGGGCTGGGGGTCCAACAACAAGTACGCGCTGCTGTCGGCCATGCGCGCCGTGAACCAGATCATTTCCTACGATCTGCCCTTCATCTTCGCCGCCCTCGTGCCCGTCATCCTCACCGGCTCCATGCAGATGTCGGCCATCGTGGCCGCGCAGGAAGGGCTGTGGTTCGCCGCGTACCCCGTCATCGGGCAGCTCGCGTTTCTCGCCTACCTGGTGTCGACGCTGGCGGCGGAGAACCGCGTGCCCTTCGACATCCTGGAAGCGGAGTCCGAGCTGGTGGCGGGCTTTCGCGTGGAGTACAGCGGCATGAAGTTCGCGCTCATCCAGCTCGGCGAGTACGCCCACATCATTGGCACGTCCTTCCTGGGCGCGCTCCTCTTCCTCGGCGGCTGGCTCGGCCCCGGCCCCGCCTGGCTGGGGCCGGTGTGGTTCCTGCTCAAGGCCATGCTCGTGTTCCTGGTGCTGACGTGGGTACGGTGGAGCTTCGTGCGCATCCGCGTGGACCAGATCCTCGCCATCTCGTGGAAGCTCCTGCTGCCCGCCACCATCGTCCTCCTGCTCGCGACCGCGCTCTGGGTCGCCTCCCGGGGGCCGGGTGGAGTCTAACGGCACCTCGTTCCTGGGGGAGACGGCGCAGCTCATCCGTGCGGTGGGCCGCGCCATGGGGATGACGTTCCTGAACTTCATCCGCAAGCCGGTGACCGTGAACTACCCCACCGTGAAGCGGCAATATCCGGACCGCTTCCGTGGCCTGCTCGCGCTCACCTACGATCCGCAGACGGGCGAGGAGAACTGCATCGGGTGCCGCCTCTGCGAGTACATCTGTCCGCCGCAGGTCATCAAGGTGGAGATGCTCAAGGCGGAGAAGCGCAACTGGGCGAAGACGTTCACGCTCGAGCTGTACGCGTGCGAGTTCTGCGAGCTGTGCGTGCAGGTGTGTCCGACGGACGCCATCATCATGATGAAGTCGTTCGATCTCGCCACCGCCGACCGGCGCACGCTGCTCCTCGACAAGGACCGCCTCCACGACCTCGGCCTGCAGTTCGATCCCTCGTGGGCGACCGGTAACCGGCTGCGCGACATGCAGGCGCCGCCCAAGCCCGCCAAGGCGGAAGCGAAGCCCGGCGCTGCCGCCCCGAAGGAGTCGCCGTCCACGGAGCCGGCGGAGTGACCGCCGAGGTTCTGGGCTTCTGGGTGATGGCGGTGGTGCTCGTGGGCGCCAGCCTCGGCGTGGTGCTCACGCCGAACCTCTTCCACGCCGTGCTCTATCTGGCGGCGGCGCTGGTGGCGACGGGCGGCGTGTTCCTGCTGCTGGAGGCCGCTTTCCTCTTCGGCGTGCAGCTGCTGCTGTACGCGGGCGGCGTGGTGACCATCGTCGTCTTCGCCATCATGCTCACGGAACGGCTCGTGGGAGCGACGATCGTGCAGTCCAGCCGCTATCTGTTCAACGGCGCCGTCCTGTGCATTGCCCTCTTCGTCGGGGTGGCCGGCTTCCTTCTGAGCGGCGACACGACGGTGGCGCGGCCGGCGTGGTCGGGCGACGCCACCGTCGCCATCGGGCGCGCCCTCGTGGGACCGCTCGCGGTCCCCTTCGAGCTGCTGGGTGTCCTCCTCGTGGTGGCTCTCGTCGGCGCGCTGTACTTCGCGAGAAGCGACGACTAGTGCCGCTGCACGCCTACCTGCTGCTGGCGGCCGTGGTGTTCGCCCTCGGCCTCTTCGGCGTGCTCACGCGGCGCAACGCGGTGGGGATCCTGCTCGGCATCGAGCTCATGCTGAACGCGGTGAACATCAACCTCGTGGCCTTCTCGCGCTTCCACGGCAACGTGGCGGGCATGCTCTTCGCGCTCTTCACGATCGCCATCACGGTGGCGGAGGTGGCGGTGGGGCTCGCCATCGTGATCGTGATCTTCCGCGTGCGCAAGACGATCGAGGCCGATCACCTCGATCTGCTGCGAGGCTGAGCGCGATGCGGATCGGCTCGCCCACCCTCGCCCTCCTCGTCCTCGCGCTGCCCTTCGCCTCCTTCGCGCTCATCGGCCTCGTGCGCCCGCTGCGGCGCGCGGGGCGGGCGGCGGGCTTCGTCAGCATCGCGTGCATGGCGGCGGCGCTCGCGACGTCGTTCGCGCTGTGGACGCGCGGACTCACGGTCGACGGCGGCCAGAATCCGTCCCGGACGTGGGGGTGGCTGCCTGGTGACGGCGGCCCCATGGCCACCGTGGGCGTCATGGCCGACGGCCTCTCGATGCAGATGGTCATGCTGATCACGCTGGTGTCGCTCCTCGTGCAGATCTACTCCCTCGACTATCTCCACGACGAGCCGCGGCCGTCCCTCGGCCGCTACTACGCCTACCACTCGCTGTTCGCCTTCTCGATGCTCGGCCTCGTGCTGTCGCCCGGATTCTTACAGATGTTCATGTTCTGGGAGCTGGTGGGCCTGTGCTCGTACCTGCTCATCGGTTTCTGGTATGACAAGCCGTCCGCGGCGCGGGCGGCGGTGAAGGCCTTCTGGATCACCAAGCTCGGCGATCTCGGCTTCGCGGCCGGCATCGTGATGCTGTGGGCGCACACGGGCACCTTCGATTTCTTCGAGCTTTTCCGGATGGCGAACTCGGGGGCGCCGCCCGCGGCCGGGCTCGGCCTCATCATGTTCCTCATCTACCTGGGCGCCGTCGGCAAGTCGGCGCAATTTCCGCTGCACGTGTGGCTGCCCGATGCCATGGAAGGGCCCACGCCCGTGTCCGCGCTCATCCATGCCGCCACCATGGTGACGGCGGGTGTGTTCATGGTGACGCGTGCCTTCCCGCTCTTCGCCCTCGTGCCCGACCTCCTCACGCTCATCGCGTACGTGGGCGCCTTCACCGCCCTCCTCGCGGCCACGATGGCGTGCGTGGAGAGCGACATCAAGCGCGTGCTCGCGTACTCGACCGTGTCGCAGCTCGGCTACATGATGGCGGCGGCGGGAGCGGGCGTGCCGGACGCCAGCTTCCGTCACCTGCTCGCGCACGGCGTCTTCAAGGCCCTGCTCTTCCTCGGCGCCGGCGTCGTGATTCACATCTTCCACACCAACGACATGTGGCGGATGGGCGGCCTCTTCCGGCGCTTTCCGTGGGTGGGCGCGTCCTTCCTCATCGCCACCCTCGCCCTCGCGGGCGTGTGGCCGCTGCCCGGCTTCTTCACGAAGGAGGCCATCCTCGCCGGCGTGTTCGCGGAAGGCCTCCGGCTGCCCTTCCTGATGCTGGCCCTCGGCGCCTTCCTGACCGCCTTCTACATGGCGCGCGCCGTCGTCCTCGTCTTCTTCGGCCATCCGCACGCCGCCGCCCACGACGATCACGCGCATCCGGTGCCGTTCCTGATGGACGCGGTGTGCCGCACGCTCGCGGTGCTGACGCTGGCGCTCGGCCTCAGGCTCGTCTTCTCCGCGCACCACGACGATGCGCCTGCCTGGCTGCCGTGGTTCTCGCTGGCACTCGCCTTCGGCGGCATCGGCCTCGCGTGGCTGGTCTACCAGCGGCGCACGCTCGATCCCGCGCGGCTGGCCGCAGCGTTCGGGCCTCTCCATTTCATGGCGCGCCACGGATACGGGATCGACGCCCTCTACGCCGGCCTCTATCGCGGCCTGCTGCTGGGCTTTTCCCGGCTCATCGGCTGGATCGACCGCTACCTCGTGGATGGCCTCCTCAACGTCTTCAGCGCGTTGACGCTGCGCGGCGGCGCCGCCGCGCGCCGCCTGCAGACCGGCCAGCCCCAGGACTACGTCTATGGCGTCGCGGTGGGCGTGCTTGTCCTCATGATCTGTGCTCAATGGCTCTGGCACTGATGCGCGGGGCCGACGATAACGGCGCATCTGCTTCGTTGGCTCAGTCGGCCGCTTGCGGTCATCTCACCGCTCGCCTCAGCCGGACGGCTTCGGCTCGCACAGCGGCGGCGTAGGCGGCCTACGCCTCAGTCGGGCTCTTCCCTCGCCGCCTCGCATCTGCACCGTTTTGATCGCCCGCGGGTTTGTGGTTTCCCGAAAGAATAGGACGCAAGGATGGATTTCGAGTTCTCCGAGAAGCACGAGGCGTTTCGCAAGGACGTGCGCGCGTGGCTGCAGCGCAACGTGCCGGAC
>JBKKCN010000242.1:0-10239 GCA_046712525.1 Candidatus Rokuibacteriota bacterium | reverse complement strand
AGCGCGTAGTTCTGGAAGACCATGCCGATGTCGCGCTTTTCCGGGGGCAGCGCGCCCACGGAGGCGCCGCGCACGAGGATCTCGCCGGAGGTGAGCTCCTCGAAGCCCGCGATGAGCATGAGCGTGGTGGTCTTGCCGGAGCCGCTGGGACCGAGCAGGGTGAGGAACTCGCCCTCGTAGATGTGGAGGCTGACGTCGTTGACGGCAAGCGAGGACAGCGCGTATCTCTTCGCGACGTTGCGGACCTCGACGAGGACGCGCGCCATGGGCCGAGCGTCAGCTCGGGTGGGGCGGGGTCGCCGTCTTCGCGCGCTGCGCGCGCAGCGCGCGCCACACGCGCTCCGGCGTCAGCGGCAGCTCGTGCATGCGCACGCCGGTGAGGCGGGCGAGCGCGTTGCTCACCGCCGGGCTCACGGGCACGAGGCCGCCCTCGCCCACGCCCTTGGCGCCGAACGGTCCCGCGCCGTCGCCGTTCTCGACGAACTGCGAGTCGAAGCGCGCGGGCACGTCCCCCGCCCGGGGCACGCGGTAGCCGACGAGGTCGGCGTTCAGGAGCTGCCCGCCCTCGTACACCATCTCTTCGAGCAGCGTGTGGCCGATCCCCTGCATGACGGCGCCGTCGTCCTGCGCCTCGCACTGCTGGGGATTGATGCAGCGGCCGACGTCCGAGACCGAGGCGTAGCCCTCGATCGTGATGGCGCCCGTCTCTTCGTCCACGCTGATCTCGGCACCCCCCATCGCGACTTCCCAGAAGGGCGTGCTGCCGCCGAGTGCCGTGGCGGTGCGGCCGGGCGCCACGATACCGCGGCCGATGAGCTCGCCGCCGCGCATGCCGAAGTGGAAATCGAGAAGGTCAGGATACGGCACGCGCTTGTCCCCGGCCACGATGGCGCCCTCGTCGGCGGCCAGCCCGCGCGCGGTGATGCCGAGCTGCTTGGCCGCGATCTTCCGGAGCTGGTCCACCACGTCCTCCGCCGCCTCCTGCACGGCGCGCCCGACCATGGTCGTGGAGCGACTCGAGCTGGTCGTCTGGTCGTAGGGCGTGATGCTGGTGTCGGGGGGCACGATCATCACTCGCGCCATCGGAATGGCGAGCACCTCCGCCGCGATCTGCGCCATCACCGTGCGCGCGCCCTGGCCCATCTCGACGGTGCTGCAGAGCACGCTCGCGCTGCCGTCGGCGTGCAGCCGCACGATGGCCTCCGACACCGACGGCGCCACGCTCGCCTTCATCATGAGCGCTACTCCCTTGCCGCGGCCGGCCGCCGGCGCCACGCTCCACTGGATCGCCTCCGCCACGCGGTCGAGGCCTTCCTCCAGCTTGCCGTCCACCAGCGTGTCGTTCGGCGCGAACTCCTCGCCGTGCGCGAGGAGGTTGCCGCGGCGCAGGTCGACGGGATCACGGCCCAGCCGGTCGGCGGCGACGTCCATCATGGACTCCACCGCCCACACGATCTGCGGCACGCCGAAGCCGCGGAAGGCGCCGCCGGGCGTCGTGTTGGTGTACACCGCGTTGCTGTGCAGCACGACGTTGGCGCACCGGTACGGGCCCGTCGTCGTGTAGGTGCCCTTCTGGATCACGCGCGGCGCGATGTCGGCGTAAGCGCCCACGTCGAAGTCGGCCAGGCAGTCCACGCCGAGGAGGCCGCCGTCCTTGCGGAAGGCCAGACGCAGCTTCACGCGCGCGCTGCAGCGGCGCACCGTGCGAAAGGCGTCCTCGACGGAGGCGAGCAGGCGCACCGGGCGGCGCGCCACGCGCGCGAGCGCGGCCGCCAGCGGCTCCAGCTTGGCGTACGTCTTGCCGCCGAAGCCACCGCCGAGCAGCGGCACCGCGATGCGGATGCGGCTGGCGGGCAGGTCGAACAGCGTGCCCAGCTCCGAGCGGACGGAGAACGGGTTCTGCGTGGACGACCACACGGTGAGCCCGCCTTCGTCGTCCCACGTGGCGACGGCGCCGTGCGGCTCCATCGAGTAGTGCTGAATGCGCGGGAAGCTGTACGTGTCCTCCAGCGTGAGCGCGGCCTCCGCGAAGGCCGCGGCCACGTTACCGCGCTTGTAGTCGAACTGATGGCAGATGTTCGTGCCGGGCTTGGACTTCAGCGTGGAGAGATCCGAGAAGTGTCCCGCCAGCGGCTCGCCCGTGTGCACCAGCGGAGCACCCGGCGCGAGCGCCTCTTCGAGCGTGGTGACGGCGGGCAGCTCTTCGTACTCGACCTCGACGAGGTCGAGCGCCTCCATCGCGGTGGCCTCGTCGACGGCGGCCACCGCCACCACCGGGTCGCCCTCGTAGCGCACGCCGTCATTGGCGAGCAGCGGCCGGTCGCGCAGGGCGGGGCCGTAGGTGGCGTCGAACCACGTGAAGTCGTGCGCGCTGAGGACCGCGTACACGCCGGGCACCGCGCGCGCGCGCTCCACGCCTTCGATGCGCACGATGCGCGCGGCGGCGAAGGGCGAGCGCAGCAGCCGCGCGTGCGCCATGCCGGGCAGCTCCAGATCGCTCAGATAGCGCGCGCGCCCCGTCACCTTCTCGAGCGCGTCCGTACGGCGCACCGACTGACCGACCACTTTGAGATGGGGGACCCCGACGGCTCCCCCAAGCCCCCCGACGCTCGTCGCGCCCCGGGGAACCCGTGGCGCTCCTCGATCCCGGGGGCTCATCGCGCGCCCCCCGCGGGCGTCGCACAGGCCATGATGGCGTCGAGGATCTTGCGGTAGCCCGTGCAGCGGCAGAGGTTGCCGCGCAGGTATTCGGCCACGCGCCCCGGCGTCGGGGACGGCTCCTCGGCGAGCAAGGCCTTCGCCGTGAGCAGCATGCCGGCCGTGCAGAAGCCGCACTGCACGGCGCCGTGGGCGATGAAGGCCTCCTGCAGCGGATGCAGGTCCTCTTCGGTGCCGAGCCCTTCCACGGTGAGCACCTCGCGCCCGTCCACCTCGACGGACAGGTACGTGCATGCGCTCACCGGCGCTCCGTCCACGAGCACGGTGCACGCGCCGCACACCTGCATGTCGCACGAGCGGCGCGCGCCCTTGAGCTGCAGGCGGTCGCGCAGCACGTCGAGCAGCAGCGCCTCCGGGCGCACGTCCAGCGCGACGGGCCGGCCGTTGAGCGAGAAGCGGATGTTAGACGACGATCGTATGGGGATAGCGTTCATGAAGGCTCTGTCCGGCCGCGCGCGCAGCGGCGACGAGAAGTGTGCGTTTGACGAAGACCCGTGTCATGTCTTTCTTGTACTCCGCCGAGCCGTGCAGGTCCGTGGTGGGATCGATGTCGCGCGCGGCGAGCGTGGCCAGCTCGTCGGCGTGCCGCACCACGTCGGCCGGCGTCCAGCCGCGCAGGCGCTCTTCGACGAGCGGCACCCGCTGCGGGCGCGGTCCCACGCACCCCACCGCCACGCGCGCCTCCGTGATGGCGTCACCCGTGCCGCGCATGAGGGCCACCGCCACGCCGAGCGTCGGCCGCTCGTACAGGCCGAACTTCACGTAGGCGCCCGCGGTGCCCGCCGGCCACGGCGTCAGCCGCACGAAGGTGAGCAGCTCGTCCTCGTCGCGCGCCGTCTCGTAGGGCCCGCGCACGAACTCGGCCAGCGGCAGCTCGCGCCTGCGTCCGTGCGCCTCCAGCCGCACCACCGCGTTGAAGGCGAGGAAGAGCGTGGCGAGGTCGCTGTGCGGATCGGCGAAGGCGAGATTGCCGCCCACGGTGCCCACGTTGCGCACGCGAATATTCGCGACGTGGCGCGCCACGCCCGCCACCATCGGACAGCGCTCGAGGACGGCCGGCGCGCTCTCGACCGCGCGATGGGTGGCGGTGGCGCCGATCACCACGTGGCCGTTCTCGCTGCGGATGTCGCGCAGGCCGGGCAGGCGCTTGACGTCGATCAGGCTCTGCACGCGCAGCAGGCCTTCCTTGAGGATCAGCAGCACTTCCGTGCCGCCCGCGTAGAGCGAGGCGGCGCGGCCCTCGCGGGCGAGCAGCTCTGAGGCCTCGGCCACCGTCGACGGCTGGTAGAGACCGAACGGGCGCAGCACGCTCAGCCCTCCACCACCCGGCGCAGGCGCACGCCGAACTCGTCGATCAGCTCCTCGCCCTTGCGCTGGATCATGCCGTGGCCGAGCGCACCGAGCTTGCCGAGAATCTTGCCGTCGGCCTCGATGTGAATGCGGCTGCCCGTCTCGCGGGGTGTCACCTCCAGCGTGACCGTCATGGCCACGTGGGCGCCCAGCACGGGGTCACGGCCCTTCGCCTCGAGCGCGAGCGCGGTGGGCTCCGTCACCTTCGTGATCGTGACCTCCAGCGGTACCGACAGCGTGATGGGCCCCATCCGCTGCGTCATGCGCGCAGCGTACCGGCGGTTCGGCTCCACCTCGCGCGCCTCCACGCATCCGGGCAGACACGACACCATGCGCGGCACGTCCCACAGCGTCTTCCAGAGCTGCGCGGGCGGGATGGCCACGTCGAGATCGCGCGTGACGTGCATTACGGCGCCTGCGCGCCCACGGGCTTGAGGATCTCCTCGGCCACCATCTGAAGGTACTCGATCCGCGCCTCCACCTCGCGCGGGAAGGAGTACATCGTGAAGCCGACGCCGTCGAGACCGAGCTCGCGCCCGTGCTGCAGCGCCGCCACGCAGTCCTTGGGCGAGCCGTACACCGCCCAGTCGTCGAGGCTGGCGTCGAAGCCCAGCCGCAGCGGCACCATCGTCTTCTCCTGCATGTCCCAGGTGGTGTACTGCTTGAAGGTCTTCTCGAGGAATTCGCGCGCGGCGGCGGCCGCGGCTTCTTTGCCGGCGCCCACGATGAGGCTGCGGGAGGCGAGGATGGTTCCCGGTCCCGCGCCCGGCATGGCGGCGCGCTCCTGCCGGTACACATTGACGAGGGACGCGATGTCGCTCCATCCCACCTGCGGTCCGAAGAAGACGCCGTCGGTGAGGCGCGCCGCGCGCTTCGTGGCGCCCACGGACTGCGCCGCGAGCTCGAGGAAGGGATGCGGCTGCTGGAAGGGGCGATAGCCCATGCGCGCGCCCTCCACCTTCGTGTAGGCGCCGTCGAGGGTGACTTCTTCGCCCGCCCACAGCCGCTTCATGAGCGCCAGCGACTCCTCCAGCTTCGGCACGCGGTCCTTGCGCGTGATGCCGGCCGCGCCCAGCTCTTTCTCCCGGTAGCCGATGCCGATGCCGACGTCGAGCCGTCCGTGCGCGATGTGATCGAGCGTCGCGATGCTCTCCGCAGCGTCCACCGCGTTCAGCAGGGGCAGGATGAGGACGTTGGTCTTCAGCCGCATGGCGCCCGCCTCCGGCGCCAGCCGCGCCAGGATCGGGAACGGATGCGGAAAGAACGAGGCATCACCGATCCAGTGATGCGGCGCCGACACCCACGCGTACCCCATGCGCGAGGCGGCGGCGACGAGCCGGATGGCCTCGTCGATGAGCTGCGTGGCGCCGCGCGTGTTCGGGCTCCAGAACGGCGTGAGGTGGAAACCGATCCGCATGGCGCGCACGTCCTTTTCTCTGAGTGTTCAGAATACTGAACGACGTTCGGATTGTGGTACCGTCCTTTACCAAGTGCCGCCCACCATGTCAAGGAAGTCGACCGACGCGACGTCCCATCGGGGAGCGAGCCGCGTGCTCGACATCCTGGAATTCCTCGGCCACCACGCCGACGGCTTCACCCTCTCCCACGTCAGCCGCAGCCTGCGCGTGCCCAAGAGCAGCCTCCTCGCGCTGCTCCGCACCATGGTCGAGCGCGGGTATCTCGAGCACGGCGCCACGGGCGACTATCGCGTGGGCCCGCGCGCCCTGGAGATCGGCCTGCGCTCCGGCTTCCAGCGCGAGCTGCCCGCCCTCGCCCGGCCGGTGCTGCTGCACCTGGCGCAGCGCACGGGAGAGAGCGTCTACCTCGCCGTCCTCACGCCGGCGCCGCCGGAGGTGGTGTACGTCGACAAGGTGGAAAGCCGCCACAGCATCCGCTATACCGCCGGCCTCGGCGAGCGTCGGCCGCTGCACTGCACCGCGCCCGGGCTCGCTGTCTTCGCCTTCATGCCGCCCGACGAGCGCAAGCGGCTGCTGGCCTCCCTGAAGTTCACCGCCTTCACGGCGGCCACCGTGACGAAGCGTGAGGTGATCCGCAAACGCCTCGACGCCATTCGCACGGCGGGCGTCGTCGTCAACGTGGACGAGTTCATCGCCGGCGCGAGCGGGATCGCGGCGCCCGTGTTCGACCAGCAGGGTGAGGTCGTGGGCGCGTGCACCGTGATCGGACCCACGGCGCGGCTCGTGGCGCAGCAAGACACGCTCGCCAAACTCGTGAGAGCGGCTGGAGACGACATCTCACGCAGCCTGGGGTTTACGCCGCGGGCGTGATCGAGGAGGGCCACGGGTTCCCCGGGGCGCGACGAGCGTCGGGGGGCTTGGGGGGCCCGGTCGAGGCCCCTCATCCAATCAGACCGGCTCTACCGGGGTCCAGTTGATGACGTGGCCCGCTGTCTCGCAGCCGTAAGCCCAGAAGAGCTTCAGCGGCTCGGCGCCGATGCTGTCGAGGCCGTGGACCTCGCGGCTGCCGAGATACAGCGCTGATCCGGGATCGACGCGGATCTCCGCATCACCCTTGTAGACGATGGCGGAGCCGGCGAGGATGAAATAGATCTCGGGCTGGTCGTGGAAATGGCGCGTGTAATGGATGCCCGCGTCGAACTCGCAGATCCCCGCCATCAGCTCCACGCCGCGGTCGAGCAGCCGCTTGACGCGGATCTTCAGGCCCTTGCTCGGCTCGACCGCGCGCCACGCCACACAGTCCTCGACACCGATACACGCCGGAGACCCGCTCATCGCCTCCGTGCGCTCGACGGGCTCGTGGGCCCGCTCGCACGCGAACGTGCTGAGGTACCGCAACGGGTCGGCGCCGATGACCTCCCAGCCGTGCGGTGCGCCCGGCGCGTGGTAGGCGCACGATCCGGGCGCGACCTCTTCACCGCCGTGGCCGCGCGCACGCCCGGACAGCACGTAAGTGACTTCCGCCTGACGATGCGCGTGCGGCGGCACGCGCCCGCCTGCCGTGACCTCCGTCAGGCGCACGACGAATTCCGCCGATGATCCGCGTGATCGGCTCAGAAGATCCGTCCAGCGAAGCGCTTCCCAGCCGGGCTCGGGGAAACGCCGCCACGACACGGGCTAACCGGCCTTGGTGAGCGCGCCCGCCGGTCGCAGCACGTCGTCGGCGATCATCTGCAGGTAGTCGATGCGGGCCTGGGGCTCGCGCGGCAGGCTGTAGATGGTGAAGCCGATCTTGTCGAGGCCCATCTCGCGGGCGCGGCGAATGGTCTCCACGCAGTCGCGCGGGGACCCGTACACCGCCCAGTCGTCGAGCGCGATCTCCGATGAGAGCTGGAGCGGGGCCATGCCTTTCTCCTGCATCTCCCACGTGCGGTACATGGTGAACGTCTTCTCCAGATACTCGCGCGCGGCCGCGCCGGCCGTCTCCTTGTCCTTGCCCACGATGAGGCTGCGCGAAGCGCCCACGCTGCCCGGATTACCGTGCCCGGCCTCCTTGCGTGCGTGGCGATAGACATCCGCGAGCTTGGCAATATCGCGCCACGCGACCTGGGGGCCGAAGAACACGCCGTCGGTGAGGCGCGCCGCGCGCCGCGTGGCGCCTTCGCTCTGAGCCCCCATCTCAAGCGGTGGGTGCGGCGTCTGGAAGGGCGTGAAGCCCATGCGTCCCGCGGTGAGACGCGTATACGTGCCCTCGAAGGTGACTTCCTTACCGCTCCAGAGCTGCTTCATGAGCGTCAGCGATTCCTCGAGCTTGGGCGCGCGGTCCTTGCGCGCCAGCCCCACCGCTTCCAGCTCTTTCTCGCGATAGCCGATGGCGACGCCGACGTCGAGACGGCCGTGACAGATGTGATCGAGAGTGGCGATGTTCTCCGCCGTCTCCACCGGATTCAGGATGGGCAGCAGCAGCACCGACGTCTTTAGCCGCATGGTGCCCGTCTCCGGCGCCAGCCGCGCGAGGATCGGGAACGGCTGCGGCCACACCGTCGGATGCGACACCCAGTGCTGGCCCATCGACACCCACGCAAAGCCCATGCGCGAGGCGGCCGCCACCACCGTGATCGCCTCGTCGATGATGCGCGTGGCGCCGCGATCGGTCGGGCTCCAGAACGGCGTGAGATGGAATCCAATGGTCATCATGGCGGCGAATTGTCCACGAGCGCCGCAGCGCGGTCAAGCGATGGCGCGCGCGAGTGGTGATGTAAACTCGGGCGAACACGATGGCTGCCACGGACGTGCTCTACCGCGCTCTGTACGACCAGCTGCTATCCCGCCTGCCCGAGCAGACCGCGGTGCGCCTCGGACAGAGTCTGCTGCGCGCGCTGCCGCTGGACCGCCTTCCCCTGCCGCCCGTCGAGCATCCGCTGCTGGAAACCCGGCTCGGCGGCGTGCGACTGCCGAACCCGGTGATCCTCGCCGCGCAGTACTACGACACGCGAATCTTGAAGAGAGCGATGGGTCTCGGCTTCGGCGCCGTCACCACGAAGACGATCACGCGCCAGCCGCGACCCGGCCATCCGCTGCCGAACCTGGTGCGCGTGCGGACGGCCGCCGGTCCCGGGCTGGTCAACTGCAACGGCTTCCAGAATCCCGGCCTCGACGCCTTCAGGCACGCCGTGCGCGCGCTCCCGCATCGCGTGCCTCTCATCATCAGCGTGGCCGGCGAATCCGACGACGATTACGTGGAGCTCGTGAGCGCCTTCGCGCCGCTCGCGGACCTCATCGAGCTGAACGTCTCCTCGCCGAACACCAAGCTGGTGTACGGCTGGTCCACGCGGCCGGATCAACTCCGCAGCGTTCTCGAGCGCGCGCGCGCCGCCTCAAAAGTCCCGCTCAGCGTGAAGCTGTCGCCGGATTTCGGCGACGTCAACGAGCGCGAGATCATCCCCGCCGCCATCGCCGCCGGCGTGACGGTCGTCAACTACGGCAACGCGCGCCGCATCGACGAGCCGCGTCTGTCCCAGCAGTCGGGCGGACTCTCGGGACCCGAGATCTTTCCCACCACGCTCGCGAACGTGCGGCGCACACGCCAGAAGTTCGGCTCCGCCATCGATATCATCGCCACCGGCGGCATCGACTCGCCTGAGAAGGCCTCGGCGGCGCTGCGCGAAGGCGCCACCGCGGTGGGCTACTTCACCGCCTTCGTAACGCGCGGCCCCTTCCTGGCACGCCGCATCGCCGCGCACCTGCTGCGCGAGCGCCTCATCGCGAAGGAGACGCGTTGAAACATCGGCTCGCGGTATCGATCCTGATCGTCATCGCCGTGATGGCGGCGCCGCTCGCGGCCCACGCGCAGCCGGCGACGAAAGTCCCCCGTGTGGGCTACCTCGGCGCCGAAGATTCGTCGTCGCTTTTTTTCGAGGCCTTCCGCGCCGGTCTCCGTCGCCTCGGCTACGTCGAGGGAAAGAACATCATGATCGAAAGTCGTCACGCGGAGGGCAGAGCCGACCGGCTCCCCGCCCTCGCCAGTGAGCTCGTCGGCCTCAAGGTCGATGTGCTCGTCGCCGTCAGCGGCCCCGCGGCACAGACGGCACGGAGGGCCGCCGGCACCATTCCGCTCGTCATCGGCGTGAGCGGAGATCCGGTCGTAGGCGGTTTCGTCACCAGCCTCGCGCGGCCGGGCGGCAACGTGACGGGCATGAGCTACCTGCAGCCCGAGCTCGCGGGCAAGCGACTGCAGCTGCTCAGGGAGATCGCACCCAAGGTGACACGGGTGGCGGTGCTCGTGAATCCGAACCACGCCGGAGAAAACCAGGAATGGCAGGAGATGGACGCGGCGGCGAAGACGATGGGCATGACGCTCGTGCACCACGTGATGCCGGTCAACAGCGATCTCACCGAGGTCTTCGCGGCCATCACGACAGATCGGACGGAAGCGATCGTCATGGTTCCGGGACCGCTCACCAACGCGAACCGAAAGCCGATCGCCGACTTCGGACTCAGGGCGCGGCTGCCGGTCATCGCGGCATGGAGCGAGCACGTGGAAGCCGGCGGTCTGCTGTCGTACGGGCCCAGCCGCCGGGATACCTCGCGGCGGCTGGCGGCCTACGTCGACAGGATCATCAAGGGGGAGAAGCCCGCCGATCTCCCCGTGGAGCGCGCGGTTCGATCTCGTCGTCAACCTCAAGACCGCGAGCTGCTCGGCATCACCATCCCGCCTTCCCTGCTGCTTCAGGCGGACGAGGTGATCGTGTAG
>JBKKCN010000241.1:0-7690 GCA_046712525.1 Candidatus Rokuibacteriota bacterium | reverse complement strand
TAGCGCGGCCTTAAAATCGAGGAGCGCCAGGGAGGCTTTCGACGAACGTCCGGGGATCAGGGGGCTTGGGGGCCCTTCGAGGCCCCCATCTAAGTAAGTAGATTGCTCAAGGAGTGGCAGGCCTTTCAGGCACTCGCGAAGAGATTCGCCGAGGGAGAGGTCTGCCTGCGCGTGGCGGGCCTGACGGGGGCGGCGCGCGCGCTCGTCATCGCGGAGCTGGTGCAGCAGCACCCGCGTCCTGCGCTCGTCGTGGTCGCCACCCTCGCCGATGCGCATCGCTGGACGCAGGATCTTCGTTTCTTCGGCGCCACCGCGCTGGAGTTTCCGGAGACGGAGCCGCGGCTGTGGCGCGGGGGCCATCACCGGGAGGCGGATGCCGAGCGGGCGGTGATCGCGCGGCGACTGGGAGCGGGCGAGCCCATCGTCGTGGTGGCGACACCGGCCGCGCTCGACACGCCGCTGCCGAAGCCCGCCGATTTCGTGGGGGGCACGCTTCGTCTCACCGTGGGCGACAGCCTCGATCGCGAGCTGCTCGTGGAGGCATTCGAGCGCGGCGGCTACGAGCGGGTGGAGACCGTGGTCGAGGTGGGGCAGTGGAGCGCGCGCGGCGGCATCGTGGACATCTTCTCCCCCATGCACGGCACGCCCGCGCGCCTGGAGTTCTTCGGCGACGACATCGAGTCCATCCGGCTCTTCGATCCCACCTCGCAGCGCTCGACCTCGTCGCTCGACGAGCTGCTCGTGCTGCCGCTCACCGCGCCCCCTGAGACGTCGGAGACCGGTGCGCGACTGCTGGAGTACATCCCCCGTACGGCGCCCGTCATCCTCGACGCCCCCGCTCTGCTCGACGAGACGTCGGAGGACGCGCCGGGGCGGCGACCTCTGGCGGAGATGATCGAAGGGCGCCCGCGCGTGGAGCTGGCGCAGGTCACCGGGATGGAGAGCAAGGGCATGGCGGGCGAGCTCGTGCTGGACGCGCACGCGGTGGTCTCGAGCGGTGGTCACTTCGCGCAGCTCACGGAGTCGATCGCACGCTGGCGCGCGGAAGGCTTCACCATCCGGCTCGCGACCGCCGACGAGCGGCAGGCCGAGCACCTGCGTCAAATGCTGCGCGACCACCAGCTGGAAGCGCTGGTGGTGGATCGCCTGGAGGCGCCGGAGCCCTTTGCCATCGTGGTCGGCGAGTGCTCGGCGGGATTCTCGATTCCCGCGCTCGGATTCATCCTGCTCACGGAGAACGAGATCTTCGGCGCGCGCCGGCGCTCTCTGCGCCGCTCGAAGTACCAGCGCGGCGCCGCCATCACCGCCTTCACCGACCTCTCCGTGGGCGATCTCGTCGTGCACGAGGATCACGGCATCGGCAAGTATCTGGGGCTGCGCACGATGAGCGTGGGGGACCGCGACGGCGACTTCCTCCTCCTCGAGTATTCCGAAGGCAACCAGCTCTACGTGCCCGTGGAGCGCATCGATCTCGTGTCGAAGTACCTCGGCGCCGAGGAAGGCGCCGCCCGCCTCGACCGTCTCGGCGGCGTCTCCTGGCAGCGCGTGAAGGACTCGGTGCGGGCGGCCCTGCGCGAGATGGCGGAGGAGCTGCTGAAGCTCTACGCGCAGCGCGCGGTGGCGCAGGGCCACGCCTTTGCGCCCGACACGCCGTGGCAGCGCGAGTTCGAGGCGGGCTTTCGCTTCGAGGAGACGCCCGACCAGATGAAGGCCATCGAGGACGTCAAGGCGGACATGGAGCGCGAGCGTCCCATGGACCGCCTGGTGGCGGGCGACGTCGGCTATGGCAAGACGGAAGTGGCCCTCCGCGCCGCCTTCAAGGCGGTGGCGGACGGCACGCAGGTGGCCGTGCTCGTGCCCACCACCGTGCTCGCACAGCAGCACTGGTCGACGTTCGTCGACCGCTTCTCGCCCTTTCCCGCGAAGGTGGAGCTCTTGTCGCGCTTCCGCTCCCCGAAGGAGCAGAAGGCGGTCGTCGAAGGCCTCAAGCAGGGAACGGTGGACGTCGTCATCGGCACCCACCGGCTGCTCTCGAAGGACATCACCTTCAAGAACCTCGGTCTCCTCGTCGTGGACGAGGAGCACCGCTTCGGCGTCGCCCACAAGGAGCGCATGAAGCAGCTGCGCGCCTCCGTGGACGTGCTCTCGCTCACCGCCACCCCCATTCCGCGCACCCTGTACATGTCGCTCTCGGGCGTGCGGGACATGTCCGTGATCGACACGGCGCCGCTCGAGCGCCTGCCCGTGGAGACGCTCGTCCGCCGCTTCAGCAAGGCCGTCATCAAGGAGGCGCTCGACCGGGAGATCGAGCGCGGCGGACAGCTCTTCTTCGTGCACAACCGGATCCAGTCGCTGCCGTCGATGGCGCGCTTCATCCAGGAGCAGGCGCCGGACGCGCGCGTGATCATGGGCCATGGCCAGATGAAGGAGCGCGAGCTGGAGGCCGCGATGGTGCGCTTCGTCACCGGCCAGGCCGACGTGCTCGTGTCCACCGCCATCGTGGAATCCGGGCTCGACATCCCGGCCTCCAACACCATCATCATCAATCGCGCGGACCGCTTCGGCCTTGCCCAGCTCTATCAGCTGCGCGGCCGGGTGGGCCGCGAGCGCCAGCAGGCGTACGCCTACCTGCTGGTACCCGCCGACGGCCGGGTGGACGAACAGGCCCAGCGCAGGCTGCGCGCCCTCCAGGAGCTGACCGAGCTGGGTTCCGGCTTCAAGCTCGCCCTGCGCGACCTCGAGATCCGCGGCGCCGGCAACCTCCTCGGCGCCCAGCAGCACGGCCACATCGCCGCCGTCGGCTACGATCTTTACAGCAAGCTCCTCGCGGAAGCCGTGCGAGAATTGGGCGGCGAACAGCCCGCCCCCGTGGTGGATCCGGTCGTCAGCGTGGCGGCGGAAGGATTCTTACCCGAAGACTATGTGCCCGAAGTCAATCAACGCCTCGCGTTCTACAAGCGCCTCGCGGCCTCCTTTCGGGACGAGGAGATCGCCGAGCTGCGCGCCGAGCTCGCCGATCGCTTCGGACCCTTGCCCGAGGAGGCGGAGCAGCTGCTCGACATCGTCCGCATCCGGGTGGCGGCGCGCGCGGTGGGCGCCGACAAGGTGGAAGCGGGAGAGGGCCGCGCGCTGATCACCTTCTCGCCGGCGACGTCCATCGATCCCGCGCGTCTCGTGCGCGTCATCCAGGCGAGCCGCGGCCGGCTCGGGATGAAGCGTGAGTTCACCGTCGACGCCGTCCTCGACCGCGGGCCCTGGCCCACGGTGCGCGACTCCCTGTTACGGGTCCTCAAGGAGCTGGCCGCCGCATGAGACGTCATGCCCTCGTCCTCACGCTGCTCCCGGTGCTGCTTGGCGGCTGTGCCATGCCGGGCTGGGTGCCGTTCCTCGGTACGCAGAAGTCGTCCTCGAAAGCGGCAGTGGTAGCGCCGCCCGCCCGTGCCTCGTCGACGGATACCCCGCTGCGCCCGGGTGACGTGCGCACGCGCGTGGTGGAGGCGGACGACGCGGTGTCGGATCGCGTGGTGGCCGTCGTCAACAACGACGCCATCACCCTGATGGAGCTGCAGGAGAGCATCGTGGGCTACCGGCAGGAGAACCGCCAGCGTGACGGCACCACCGACGAAGAGCTGGCCAGGCGCTTCCTCTCGCGGCTCATCGACAGCCGGCTGCAGCTGCAGGAGGCCGAGCGTGAGAAGATCGTGATCGAGGAATCCGAGGTCGCCGAGGAGCTGGCCGACCGTATCAAGCGCTACGGCGTGCAGACGCAGGAGGAGTTCGAGCGACTCCTGCGCGAGCAGGGGCTCACCCTCGATTCCGTCCGCAAGCGGCTGCGGGACTCGCTGCGCATCGCCAAGGTCGTGCGCCGCAAGGTGGCGCTGCGGGTATCGGTGACGGACCAGGAGATCGAACGATATCTTGCCGAGAACCGGACGCGGCTGGAGACGGGGCTCGTCTATCACGCCCGGCATATCCTGATCGTGCCGGAAGGCGCCGCTACTGACGCGGCGTGGGAGTCGGCGCGCATCAGGGCCGAGCTTGTGCGAGAGCAGATCGTGGGGGGAGCCGACTTCGCGGAGGTCGCGAAGGCACAGTCGAAGGACGCGAGCGCGCGGGACGGCGGCGATCTCGGCAACATGAAGCGCGGCGAGCTCACCCAGGAGATCGAGGCGGAAATCCTGAAGCTGGAGGCCGGGCAGATCTCGCGGCCGTTCCGCTCGCCGCTCGGCTACCACCTCTTCCGGCTCGAGTCCAAGGAGACGCTGGAAGGCGAAGGGCTCGCGCGGGCCAAGCAGCAGATCCGCGAGATCCTCTTCCGCCAGAAGTACGACACGCGGCTCGAGGCGTGGCTGCGCGAGATCAAGCAGCGGGCGATCATCGAGGTGCGTATGTGATAATGATTGACACTGCGCCAGATTGCGTGGGAGGATGAGGTCCGAAGTCGCTCCAACCCCGTAGAAACTCTGAAATTCCACGTCAGAACCCACTAACTTCGTGCGGCCCGTCATGGCCGCGCCCCGGAGCCCCTGCATGAGCGCCCGCCGAGAACGAGGCCAAGGTCAAGGCAACGCCCCCCAGAACTCAGAAGCCGCTACCACTGGAATGAATCTCTCCGAGCTCAAGGAAAAGAGCATCGCGGATCTGAACGCCATCGCGCGCGAGCTGAACGTCCAGAACATGGGAGGCCTGCGCAAGCAGGAGCTGATCTTCAAGATCTTGCAATCCCAGGCGGAGAAGGACGGCCTCATTTACGCCGAGGGCGTTCTGGAGGTGCTGCCCGACGGGTTCGGGTTCCTTCGCGCCCCGGACTACAACTACCTGCCGGGCCCTGACGACATCTATGTTTCGCCGTCACAGATCCGCCGCTTCGACCTGCGCACCGGCGATAGCATCTCGGGCCAGGTCCGTCCCCCCAAGGACACCGAGAGGTACTTCGCGCTCCTCAAGGTGGAGGCGATCAATTTCGAGACGCCCGACCAGGGGCGCGACAAGATCTTCTTTGACAACCTCACGCCGCTGTACCCGATGGAGCGGCTGCGCCTCGAGCACGACGCCGAGGACCTCACCAGTCGTGTCATGGACCTGCTCACGCCCATCGGCAAGGGCCAGCGCGGCATGATCGTGGCGGCGCCGCGCACGGGCAAGACGATGATGTTGCAGAAGCTCGCGAACGCCATCGCCAAGAACCACCCCGAGGTCTACCTCATCGTGCTCCTCATCGACGAGCGGCCGGAAGAGGTCACCGACATGCAGCGCTCGGTGAAAGGCGAGGTCATCGCCTCCACCTTCGACGAGCTGCCCGCGCGCCACGTGCAGGTGGCGGACATGGTCATCGAGAAGGCCAAGCGTCTCGTCGAGCACAAGCGCGACGTGGTGATCCTGCTCGACTCCATCACGCGCTTTGCGCGCGCCCACAACGCCATCATCCCGTCCTCGGGCAAGGTGCTCTCCGGCGGTCTCGACGCCAACGCGCTGCAGCGCCCGCGCCGCTTCTTCGCCGCCGCGCGCAACATCGAGGAAGGCGGCTCGCTCACCATCATGGCCACCGCCATCGTGGATACGGGCAGCCGCATGGACGACGTGATCTTCGAAGAGTTCAAGGGCACGGGCAACATGGAGGTCCACCTCGACCGTCGCCTCATGGACAAGCGCATCTTCCCCACCATCAACATCGAGCAGTCGGGGACGCGCAAAGAGGAGCTCCTCCTCGAGAAGGACGAGATCCAGAAGGTGTGGCTGCTGCGCAAGGCGCTCTCCCAGCTCAACCCCGTGGAAGCGATGGAGCTGCTGCTCGACAAGCTCAAGCTGACCAAGACGAACAAGGACTTCCTGGCTGCGATGCACGCCATGTAGTCGGCTTTTTTGCGTTTTCGGTCCGGGGTTGGTATCCTTGGTTTTCTTGTGAGGAGGAAACATCCGTGAAGGTGGGCATTCATCCTGAGTACATCGACACCACGATCACCTGCGCGTGCGGCGAGGTGGTGCACACGCGGTCGACCAAGCCCGAGATCCGGGTCGAGGTCTGCTCCAAGTGCCACCCGTTCTTCACGGGCAAGCAGAAGTTCATGGACACCGCCGGCCGTGTCGAGCGCTTCCAGCGCAAGTACAACCGGCCCACGACCACAAGCCCGGCCGGGTAGCCGCCCGCTCCGCCGCTCCTTCCCCGCTCCGGCGCCGCCGGGTGCGCGCGGGCCTGCCATGGGCGAGCGGGTGTGCGGTCGTGCCGCGCCCGAGCGCGCGAAGACCGCCCGGGAGGCGCTGAGTCGCGATGCTGTTTGACAAGCTGCGGCAGATCGAGGAGCGATCCCAGGAGATCGCCCGTGCCCTCTCCGACCCCGCCATCTTCACCCAGCAGGCCGAGTACGCCCGTCTGCGCAAGGAGCATGCGGAGAGCCAGGAAGTCGTCGAGCGCTTCACGGAGTACCGCGACGTCCTCAAGCGCATCGGCGAAGCGCGCCACATCCTGGCCGAGGGGGGCGAGCGCGAACTCCTCGAGATGGCCCAGACGGAGATCGACGAGCTCGGCGCCCGGCAGAGCGTGCTGGAGGAGGCGCTCACGCGGCTGGTGCTGCCGCGGGATCCCAACGCCGACAAGAACGTGTTCGTCGAGATCCGCGCCGGCGCCGGCGGCGACGAGGCGGGACTGTTCGCGGGCGACCTCGCGCGCATGTATACGAAGTACGCGGAGCGCCAGCGGTGGAAGGTGGAGACGATGGACGCCAATCCCACCGGCCAGGGCGGCTACCGCGAGGTGATCTTCTTCATCCAGGGCCGCGGCGCGTGGAGCCGGCTGAAGTTCGAGCGCGGCGTGCACCGCGTGCAGCGCGTGCCCGTGACGGAGTCGAGCGGCCGTATTCACACCTCCACCGTGACGGTGGCGGTGCTGCCGGAGGCGGAGGACGTCGACATCAGGGTGGAGGACAAGGACGTGCGCGTGGACGTCTACCGCTCCTCCGGCCCCGGGGGGCAGGGCGTCAACACCACCGACTCCGCCGTCCGCCTCACGCACCTCCCCACCGGTCTCGTCGTCACGTGCCAGGACGAGCGCTCACAGATCAAGAACCGCGCGAAGGCGATGCGCGTGCTGAAGGCGCGGCTGCTGGAGCGCGCCCAGGAGGAGCAGGCCGCGGCCATCGCCGCCGACCGCAAGAGCCAGGTGGGCACGGGCGAACGCAGCGAGCGCATCCGCACCTACAACTTCCCGCAGACGCGCGTGACGGATCATCGCATCGGGCTCACGCTGCACCGGCTGCCGCAGGTGCTGGAGGGCGATCTCGACGAGCTCATCGAGGCCCTCACCTCCGCCGAGCAGGCTCAGCACCTGCAGCGAGTGGAGCGGTGATGCCCGCCGTCGCCGTCACCGTGGCGGAGTGGCTCGACGTGGCCGCCGCCGACCTGGGCGCCGCCGGCGTGGAGACGCCGCGCGTGGACGCCGAGTGGCTGCTCGCCCATTGCCTGGCGGTGCCGCGCCTGGCGCTGCGGATGGCGCCCTTACGAGTCGTGGAGGGGCCTGTATCGTCCTGTTATGCCGCCGCGCTCGGGCGCCGGGCCCGTCGCGAGCCGTTGCAGCAGATCATCGGCAGCCAGGAGTTCCGCGGGACCCGCGTCGCGGTTACCCGACATGTCCTCGTGCCGCGGCCTGAGACCGAAGTCCTCGTGGAGTGGGCGCTCGAGCTACTGCCGGCAGGAG
>JBKKCN010000240.1:0-5867 GCA_046712525.1 Candidatus Rokuibacteriota bacterium | reverse complement strand
TGGCGAGCCCGGGGAAGATCGCCATCCACGGGGCCGCTTCTGCAAACTCGACGGCGGCGCCGCGCAGCATGAGTCCCCACGCCGCCGTCGGCTCCTGCACGCCGAGGCCGAGGAAGGACAGCGAGGCCTCGAGGAGGATCGCCTGTCCGAGGAACGCGGTCAGCATGACGAGGTAGGACGCCATCACATTGGGCAGCATGTGCCGCAGGATGATCCGCGCGTGGCCGAAGCCCGCCGCGCGCGCCGCGTCGACGTACGGCATCTCGCGAATCGACAGCGCCGAGGAGCGGATCACGAGCGCGCAGCGCGGGATCATCGGGATGGTGATGGCCATGATGAGATTCGGGATGGAATTGCCGAGGATGGCCACCAGCGCCAGCGCGAGGATGATGAGCGGAAAGGCGAGGAACACGTCCATCACGCGCTGCAGATAGAGATCGAGGCGGCCGCCGAAGTAGGCGCTGCCGACGCCCAGGATCGCGCCCGCGGTGGCGCCGATGAACGCGGCGCCGAAGCCGACGAGCAGCGCCGTGCGGGAGCCGTAAATCAGGCGCGAGAGCACGTCGCGGCCGAAGGCGTCGGTGCCGAGCCAGTGCTGCGGCGATGGCGCCGACAGCATCGCCGAGAAGTCGACGGCGACGGGGTTGTACGGGGAGATCAGCTCGGCCAGCAGCGCGACCACGAACATCCCGACGATCACGACGGCACCGATGGCGCCCAGGGTGCGGCGCCGGCAGAAATCGACGACGACCTCACGCCAGCCCCGGGCGGTGGCGGGCGCCTCCATCTCGAGCGCGACCGGCGTCAGGACGCGCGTGCTCATCGGTAGCGTATCCGCGGGTCGAGCCAGGCGTACATGATGTCCATGGCGAAGTTCACCACGATGAAGAAGCCGGCCACGAGCATGACGAGGGCTTGGATGAGCGTGTAGTCCCGGTGGGCCACCGCCTGCACGAAGAGCAGCCCGAGCCCGTTGAGGTTGAAGACCTGCTCGGTGACCACGAGACCACCCAGCAGGAACGCAAACTCCAGACCGATGACGGTCACCACCGGCAGCATGGCGTTCTTGAGCGCGTGCCGGGAGAGAATCAGCTTCTGGATCAACCCCTTGGCGCGGGCGGTGCGAATGTAGTCCTCGCGCAGGACCTCCAGCATCGCCGAGCGTGTTATGCGCGTGGCCACCGCCGAGTAGCGATACCCCACCGCCAGCGCGGGCCAGATGAGCTGGAGCATGTTCTGCCACGGGTTTACCCAGAAGGGCGTGTAGACCATGGGAGGCAGCCACTTGAAGACGATGAGCATGACGAGGATGAACACGATGCCGAGCCAGAACGAGGGGGTGGCCAGACCCGCGATCGAGAAGATCCGTATGGCGTAGTCCACCCACGTGTCCTGCTTGAGCGCGGAGATGACGCCGAGGGGGATGGCGAGCACCACCGCCACCAGCGTCGCCATGATGGCGACCTGCATCGAGAGCGCGAAGCGGAGCTTGATCTCCTCCCAGATGGGCGCGCCCGTCCACATGGAGGTACCGAAGTCGAGTCGGACGACTCCTCCGATCCACGTCACGAATTGCTTCCATACCGGCTTGTCGAGCCCGAAGCGCACCCGCTCCCGGTCGAGAAGCTCCTGTGAGACCGCACTGCTGTCTCCCGCGAGCCGGAGCTCGACGACGTCACCGGGGATGACGCGGATGAGGACGAAGATGAGAATCGCCACCCCGAGCAGCGTGGGGAACATCAACAAGAACCGCTTCACGAGGTACTTGCCCATCGGCTTGGTCCTACCGGTGCCCCCGCCGCGGATGCGGCAGGGGCACTGGTGAGAGGGTTATTCCGCGAGCCAGACCGTATCGAGCTGGTTGTTCAGGTAGTGGCTGGGGGTGATCGTCCAGCCCTTCACCTTGGAGCTATGCGGGATGATCCGGTGCCATTGCAGCGTGTACATGACGTGCACTTCCTCGTCGATGAGCCGCTTCTCGAAGGCGCGCACCAGCCGCTTGCGCTCCTCGGGATCGGCGGCGCGACCCTGCCGCTGGAAGAGGTCGTCGATCACGACGTCCTTGTGCTTGCCGTAGTTGGCGTCGGAGGTGGTGACGAAGCGGTGCAGGTCGAGATCCGGCTCCACGATGAACCCGCACGCGAAGTCCATCGCCGCCTCGAAGTCGCCGCGCTTGAGCATCGGGTGGTACGCGGAGGCCTCGACGATCTCCTGTTTCACGTTGAGGCCGATCTGGCGCCACTGGTCGATCAGCCAGATGCCGATCGGCTCGTAGGGCTGCGGGATCCCCCGGTTCTTGAACGTGAAGGAGAAACCCTCAGGCACCCCCGCTTCCTTCAGCAGCCGGCGGGCTTCGGCCCGGGACTTGTTGATGTCACGCCCGTAACCAGCCAGCTTCTCCAGCTCCTCGGGCGGAGTCGCGTACGGCGTGCCGGGCACCTGCACGCCGCCCACGTCACGGACGATGGCAATCTTCGAGATGCTCTTGGACGCCGCGTGCCGGTCGAGCGCGAGCGTCAGCGCCCGGCGGACGCGCTTGTCGTCGAACGGCTTCTTCTCGTGATGCATGGCCACCATGAGCACGCAGTCCCAGGGGCTCTCTTGCACGGTGATCTTGGGGCCGAGGGCCTGCACGAGGCTGTCGCGCTCGGCGGGGCTGAAGCCCCGGAACTGGATGTGCGCCCGCTCGCCCCGCACCGCTGCCACCTGTGCGGAGGACGAGGAGATGAAGATCGCACGGTAGCCGTCGAGGTAGGGCTTGCCCTTGTCCCAGTAGTTCGCATTCTTCTTGCCGACCCAGTGCGAGCCCTTCACGTGCTCGACGAAGGTGAAGGGGCCGGTGCCCATGACGTTCTTCTCGTAGTACCGCATGTCCTTGGCGAGGAGATCGGCCTTGTAGATGAAGTTCCACGGCGAGGACACGTTGAGCAGGAACGAGGATTCCGGCCACTTGAGCTTGAAGCGGACGGTGGTCGGGTCCGGCGTCTCCACCGCCTGCACCGCCTGATACGACGTCTTGCGCGAGGACTTCAAGCCCTCCACCGGAAAGATGATCTTGTCGTACGACGCCTTGACGTCCTTGGCGGTGAGCTCGCTGCCGTCGTGGAACTTCACGCCGGAGCGGATCTTGAACGTGTAGACGAGGCCGTCCTTGGAGATGGTCCAGGATTCGGCGAGGTCGCCCACGGGCTTGGTGCCTGTCTTGTCGAAGGGATCGACGCGAAGCAGCGTGTTGTAGTGCGGGGCCACCGGATGGGTGACCCCGAAGGTCTCCTCCTGGTGCCCGTCATACGAGGGTGGCTCGGAGGGCACGGCGAAGATCAACTCGCCTCCGTGGCGAGGCTTGTCCTGGGCCTGGACGGGAACTGCCAGCGTGGCGATGGCCAGCAGGGCGATGAGAACGACTAGGGCTCGGCGCATCCGCGCACCTCCTAAGGGTTCACCAGGGAATCAGCAACGGTCGCGAGGAGTTCCCGCACGTTAAACGTGGTCTGACCACCTTGTCAAGCGGTCTGACCTGTCAGGCCCGGGAATCTCCAGGCCCGAGGTACGTCGATCAAGCCAGCAAGCAAGCCGCCCAGTGCCCGGGCTTGACCTCCCGCAGCTCGGGGATGACCGACCGGCATCGCTCCACGGCGATCGGACAGCGTGGGTGGAAGACACACCCCGACGGTGGATTGAGGGGGCTCGGCACCTCGCCCCTGAGTACCACCCGCTCACGCTCGGCCTCGAGCGCGGGGTCCGGGATCGGCACCGCGGAGAGCAGCGCCCTCGTGTAGGGATGGAGCGGGTCGTCGTACAGCGTCTTGCGGTCCGAGACCTCGACGATCTTGCCGAGATACATGACCGCCACGCGGTCGGAGATGTGGCGGACGACGGCGAGATCGTGGGCGATGAAGAGGTACGTGAGCCCGAACTCGGACTGCAGATCTTCGAGCAGGTTGATGATCTGCGCCTGGATCGACACGTCGAGCGCCGACACGGGCTCGTCGCAGATGATCAGGGCGGGCTCCACGGCGAGGGCACGCGCGATGCCCACACGCTGACGCTGCCCGCCGGACAGCTCGTGCGGGTAGCGGCTGTCGTGCTTCGGCGAGAGCCCCACGCGCCGCAGCAAATCACGCACGCGGTCGCGCCGGGCGGCGGCACTCGTGACGATCCCGTGCACGGCGATGGGCTCGCCGATGATCTGGCCCACGGTCATCCGTGGATTGAGCGAGCTGTACGGGTCCTGGAAGATGACCTGGATGCGCCGGCGCACCGCGCGCAGCTGGGCGGGGCGGAGGGTCGTGAGCTCGCGGCCCTCGAACCGGACCTCACCCGACGTCGGTCGCTCGAGCTGCAGGATGCAGCGGCCCGTCGTCGTCTTGCCGCAGCCCGATTCGCCCACGAGACCGAGCGTCTCGCCGCGCTGGATGGTGAAGCTCACGCCGTCCACCGCGCGCACGAGGCCGGGACGCCCGCCGAACAGCCCGCCGCCGATCCGGAAATGCTTGACGAGATTGCGGACCTCGAGCAGCGCGTCGCTCACGCCACCGGCTCCTTCACGAGGCGTTCCGCCTCCCAGCACGCGCTCACGTGCCCAGCGGTGCGCACCTCGGCGAGCGGCGGCACCTCGCGGGTACAGCGCTCGACGGCAAACCCGCACCGGGGGGTGAACGCACAGCCGGGAGGCAGTCGCGTGAGGTCTGGCGGCTGACCCTCGATCGGATCCAGTCGCGCGCGGCGCGGCTCGTCGAGCCGCGGTACGGAGCGCAGCAGCCCCAGCGTGTAGGGGTGGCGTGGGTTCGCGTACAGCTCCCGCGCAGTGCTGCGCTCGATGATCTTGCCCGCGTACATCACGTTCACACGATCGGCGTAGCGGGCCACCACGCCGAGGTTGTGCGTGATGATCAGCATGGCGATGCCGAGCCGTCGCGACAGATCGCGCATCAGCTCCAGGATCTGCGCCTGGATCGTGACGTCGAGGGCGGTCGTGGGCTCGTCGGCGAGGATGAGGGCGGGGTTGCACACGAGCGCCATCGCGATCATCATCCGCTGCCGCATGCCGCCGCTGAACTGGTGCGGGTACTGGGGCAGCCGGCGCTCCGGATCAGAAATGCCCACCATCGAGAGCAGCTCGATGGCGCGCTGGCGCGCTTGCCGGGGCGTGGCGCCCATGTGGATCTCGCTGCCCTCGGTGAGCTGACGGCCGATGCTGAGCACGGGGTTGAGCGAGGTCATCGGCTCCTGGAAGATCATGGCGATCTCCCGTCCCCGCACCCGCCGCATCTCCTCTTCGCTCAACTGGAGCAGGTCGCGTCCCTTGAAGAGGACGCGGCCGCCCACGATGCGTCCCGCCGGCGCGGCCACCAGGCGCATGATCGAGAGCGCGCTCACGCTCTTGCCGCAGCCGGACTCCCCCACCAGCGCGACGGTCTCGCCCTCTTCCACGTCCCACGACACGTCGTCCACCGCGCGCACCACCCCCCCGCGCGTGGAGAACTGGGTCGAGAGAGACTGCACTTCGAGGAGCTTGCCCACGGTGGCGCGGAGTGTAGCACGAGGGTTGCCCGCCGTTTGGGGGGCTTGGGGGGCCTACAGGGCCCCCCATGTTCTCAATCGCGGCAGCGCGGCACGGCCAGATGCTCCTCGGCGCTCGCCACGAGCCTGGCGTATTCCTTGACGATGGCTTCCGCGACGCAGGGCCAGCGGTGCTGAGCGGCCCAGCGGACGCCCTCGCGGCCGAGGCGCCAGCGCAGCGCGCCGTCGCCCATCACGCGGTCGATCATCTCCGCGAGCGCGCCGGCATCGTGCTCGGGGACGAGGACGCCGGTGACGCCGTCACGCACGGTCGTCTGCAGCCCGCCCACTCGTGAGGCGATGAC
>JBKKCN010000239.1:0-4974 GCA_046712525.1 Candidatus Rokuibacteriota bacterium | reverse complement strand
GGTGTAGGAGGCCAGCATCACCGCCGGGCGTGCGGACACACTGGCGTCGCGCGCTCCCGCGTTGTCGGCGGGATAGTACGTGATGCCCGTAGGAAGATCCGTGTACGTTCCACCGCCGAAGATGCCGTCGTCGCTTTCCCAGAACCGGCGCGCGGTGAGCGCGAGCACCTTGGTGGAGGAGTCGTAGTTCAGCTCGCGGATCGCGCGTCGCTTGGGCCCGGAGAGCGTGCGGTCGATCTGCATCCGGCTCAGCACGGAATAGGGCAGCGTGCACAGCACGAAATCCCCTTCTTCGCGTCGTAGCACGCCGCCCTCACGATAGAGGGCGGCCGCCCGGCGCTTGAGCGCATCCTGCTCGATGCCGACGACCTCGCACCCCATGCGCGGCTTGGCGCGCAGGCGTGCGACGAAGGCGGAGGGCAGCCGGTCGGTGCCGCCGACGATCTCGTCGAACTTGCCGGTCCAGAGCTCCTTGACCTCCTCGCGCAGGTGCTCGGTGGCCGCCGTCGGCATCTGCGGGCTGAGGCCGGTGGCGGAGGCGAGGAAGTCGATGGCCTCGTGCGAGAGGCCCGCGCTTTCGCAGAGCTGCTGCAACGAGAGCTGATCGAGCCCGCGCACGGCGTTGGTGTGCGGCTCGTCCGCGGAGAGGTCGCTCTTCTCCGCTGCGCTCAGCTTCTTCACCCGCGCGAGCACACTGTCCGCCCACAGGTCGTCCGGCGTCTTGCCGACCTCTGCGTCGCGAAGGTCGTAGAGCGTGCCGAGGTCACGGATATTCCTGATGCGCTCGCGGCGGCCGCGGAGATAGACGTAGGCCTCGGGATTCGACTGCACGAAGGGGCGGAGGCTGAGGCCGAGCTCCTTCACGTAGTGACGCGTGAGCTGGTGGCCCTCGGGGATGCGCATCGCGCCCGCCTCGCCGTAGAGACCGTCCTCGAAGCGCAGCGTGCGCGCGCGTCCGCCCGCGTGGCGGGCCTCGGCCTCGAGCAGCGTCACCGTGTGCCCGCGGCGCTCCAGCTCGAGCGCCGCGCACAGCCCGGCGAGCCCGGCGCCCAGGATGACCACGTGCAGCCGCTTCGCGGGCTGGGCGACGGCGCGCAGATCGTCGAGGACTCCGGTGCCCATGGCCACGCCCGCCGCCAAGCCGAGCCGGCGCATGAAGTGTCGGCGCGTGAGCGGGCGCTTCATCGCGGCGCATGGTAGCACCTGGATTCGCCTGCTAGGATCTCCTGACATGAACGCACCCCTGTGGCCGCTCCACGCCGGCACCATCTTTCTGAACCACGGCTCCTTCGGCGCCTGCCCGACCGAGGTGCTGCGGTACCAGGCCGCGCTGCGGGATGAGATGGAAGCCAACCCCGTCCTCTTTCTCTCCCGCGAGCTGGACGGCCGGCTCGCCGCTGCCCGCGCCGCGCTCGCTCCCTTCATCGGCGCCGACGCCGACGATCTCGCCTTCGTCACCAACGCCACCAGTGGCGTGAATGCCGTGCTGCGCTCGCTCGCCTTCGCCGCCGGTGACGAGCTGTTGACGACCGATCACACCTACAACGCCTGCAAGAACACGCTCGACTTCGTGGCCCGGCGCGCCGGCGCCACCGTCGTCGTGGCCACGCTGCCGTTTCCCGTCGCCTCGCCCGCCGACGTGGTGGCGGCGGTGATGGCGAAGGTGACGGAGCGCACGCGCCTGGCGCTCATCGACCACGTCACCAGTCCGACCGCGCTCGTCCTGCCCATCGAGCGGCTCATTGCCGAGCTGGCCGCGCGCGGAATCGACGTCATGGTCGACGGCGCCCATGCGCCCGGCATGGTCGACCTCGACCTCGGCGCGCTGGGCGCCGCCTACTACAGCGGCAACTGTCACAAGTGGCTCTGCGCGCCGAAAGGCGCCGCCTTCCTGTGGGTTCGCCGCGACCGCCAGGCGGACATCCACCCGCTCACGATCAGCCACGGCGCCAACGTCACGCAGCCCGGTCGGTCGCGCTTTCGGCTGGAGTTCGACTGGACGGGCACGGACGATCCCACCCCATGGCTGACGGTGCCGAAGGCGATCGAGTATCTCGGCTCGCTGGTGCCCGGCGGCTGGCCCGCGCTGCGGGCGCGCAATCGGGCGCTCGCCCTCGAAAGCCGCCGCCTGCTGTGCCATGCGGTCGGCACCACGCCGCCGTGCCCCGACGAGATGGTGGGCTCCATCGCAAGCATTCGCTTGCCCGACGGTCTCACGCGCGAGATCGGCTGGCGCCGTCCCGATCCGCTGCAGGGACGGCTCTACGAGCGCTGGGGCATCGAGGTGCCGGTGATGAGCTGGCCCGCCGCGCCGCGCCGCCTCATCCGCATCTCCGCCCAGCTCTACAACAGCCGCGAGCACTACACGCGCCTGGCGGAGGCGCTGCGCAAGGAGCTCGCCGACGAGGGCACTCGGCCCTGAGGGGCCGACGGACCAGTGGCCTCAACGGCGCACGCGGCGGCGCCCCGCCAGCCCGACGAGCCCGACCGCGAGCAGGACAAGGCTGCCGGGTTCGGGGACCGCGGCGGCGCGCAGCGCGTAGTTCACCTGGAGGGAGCCGGTGTTGTCGCCGTAGGCGCCCGGCCCCGTCAAGTCCGTATAGCCGGCGGAGTCGATGAAACCGAGCGTGAGCCGGGTGGCGCCCGCGGGAACGGCGAACTCCTGCAGCAGCAGCGTATTCGAGAGTCCGTCGAGGATCGAGGCGAGGCCGGTGTCGTCAGTGATGGATGACCAGGATGCAAAGGGGCCGCTCCCGGGAATTTGACGGACGCTGCCGTCGCCGAAGAAGAACGCGGGGCCGTAGCCCGCCGGCGCCGTGGTGCCCTCGCCGAAGACGAACGTGTTGCTCGTTCCGTCGGTGATGAAGCGCACGCTGCCGTCGCCGAAGAGAGGTGCTCCGCCTGTACCCAGCCGCCGCACGCTGCCGTCGGCGCTCACGGCGGACCAGCCGTCACCGTCGTTGCCGGTGATGCGCGTGCTGCTCTCGCCGAAGAGCAGGGTGTTGCTCGTGCCGTCCGCGAGGAAGCGCACGCTGCCGTCGCCGAAGACGAAACGCTCATCGCTGCCCAGCGGCGTCAGCGGCCCACCGTTGCGCTGGTAGTGCCAGCCGCCGGCGGCATCGCGCACGAACCGCACGCTGCCGTCGCCGAAGGTCGCCGTCCAGCCGCTCTGGTTGTTGCCGCTGAACCGAGCGTTTCCCTCGCCGAGGAGCAGGGTGTTGCTCGTCCCGTCGCTGATCATCCGCACGCTGCCGTCGCCGAAGCGGAACGACGACCCGTTGCTCACGAACCGAACGCTGCCGTCGCCGGCCAGGAAGCTGTGAGTGCTGCCGAGAAAGCGCACGCTGCCGTCGACGTACCGGGCGGACCAGCCGTCACGGTCGTTGCCGGTGACGCGCGTGCTGCTCTCGCCGAAGAGCACGGTGTTACTTGTGCCGTCCGTGAGGAAGCGCACGCTGCCGTCGCCGCCGACGAAGCGCTGATCGCTGCCCAGCGGCGTGATGGCCCCACCGTCGCGCTGGTAAGACCAGGCACCGGCGGCGTCGCGGACGAAACGCACGCTGCCGTCGCCGAAGGTCGCCGTCCAGCCGCTCTGGTTGTTGCCGCTGAACCGGGTGTTCCCCTCGCCGACGAGGAGGGTGTTGCTCGTCCCGTCGCCGATCACCCGCACGCTGCCGTCGCCGAGGCGGAACGACGAGCCGTCGTTGACGCGCCGCACGCTGCCGTCGCCGATGAAGAAGACCTGATTGAGGGAGGGGGAGGCCCTCCGGAAATCGTATGCGCCCGACGAGTCGTAGACGGGAGTGAGACCCGGCGGACCGGACCGCGCCTCGTCGTGGAACACCCCCACGAGGCCCATCTGCCGGCCGGGCGCGCCCGAGAACCACGCGCCGCTGAGACCGTTGGCGCCGCCCGTGATGGCACGGCCGTCGGGATTACCAGCGTTCCGATCGCTAAAGGACACGCCGCCATCGGGGCCGAGGATGGGTGGACCGCCGGCGCTGTTCGTGAGCCCGGTGACGCTCGGGAAGGTGAAATACAGACCCGACCGGCTCTCGAAGCCGATCGTCCAGGGCCGCGCGTCTCCGCCGCTGTAGTGAATCGCCGCGCCCGGGACGTCGTAAACCGATGCGCGGGCGTCGATGGTCCTCGCTCCCTCCTGGATGAGGGTTGCCTGCGCCGGTAAGGCGTGAAGAAGGGACAGGGCCAGGGTGACCACGAGAGTGCGCGAGAGTCGCATGTGAAATCCCCCCAGATTCATAACCCTAAGATCCCGTGATCGACCGGGACACTCTCTTTAATCCCATAGGCAGGGCTTGTCAATCCGGGAGAGGGTTGTCAGGCGAGCAGGTGCTTGGCGATCACTCCTCGCTGGATCTCACTGGTGCCTTCGTAGAGGCGTGCGATGCGGGCGTCGCGGTAGAGACGCTCGATGGGGAACTCGCTGTCATGGTCGACGGCGCCCATGCGCCGGGAATGGTCGACCTCGACCTCGGCGCGCTGGGCGTCGCCTACTACAGCGGCAACTGTCACAAGTGGCTGTGCGCGCCGAAAGGCGCCGCCTTCCTGTGGGTCCGCCGTGACCGCCAGGCGGACATCCACCCGCTCACGATCAGCCACGGCGCCAGCGTCACGCAGCCCGGTCGGTCGCGCTTTCGGCTGGAGTTCGACTGGACGGGCACGGATGATCCCACCCCATGGCTGACGGTGCCGAAGGCGATCGAGTATCTCGGCTCGCTGGTACCCGGCGGCTGTCCCGGGCTGCGGGCGCGCATTCGGTCGCTCGCCCTGGATGGCCGTCGCCTGCTGTGCCATGCGGTCGGCACGACGCCGCCGTGCCCCGACGAGATGGTGGGCTCCATCGCAAGCATTTGCTTGCCCGACGGTCTCACGCGCGAGATTGGCTGGCGCCGTCCCGATCCGCTGCAGGGACGGCTCTACGAGCGCTGGGGCATCGAGGTGCCGGTGATGAGC
>JBKKCN010000238.1:0-4355 GCA_046712525.1 Candidatus Rokuibacteriota bacterium | reverse complement strand
TGACGACCTCCACCGCTTCCGGCTTGCGCAGATCGAGCGTGATGCTGCGCTTGTTGGCGTTGACCGCCAGGAAGGACGAGGCCATCTTGCGCTCCGCCCACTCCCTGCTGATGAGCAGGTGGCGGGTTTCGTCGCCCTCGTGCGACTCGATCTTCACGACGTCGGCGCCGAGGAGCGCGAGCTGATAGGTGCCGTAGGGGCCGGCGAGATAGCGCGTGAAGTCGAGGATGCGGATGCCCGCGAAGGGCCGGCTCATGCCTGTTCGCGCTTGCCCTTGGCGACGGCCTTGATCTCGTCGAACTCCGTGCGGCGGTGGGCGATCTCCTCGGGCGTCATGCGTTCCAGGTTGTCGAAGTCCAGCTTCCAGTCGGCGTCGTCACGCCAGCGCAGTGGCGACTGCACGGTCGTGCGCGCCGCGGGGGCGCTCTCGAGCACGCGCAGCGCCAGCTCGAGCGTGGCCGTCTGCGACTCGACGTCAAAGGGCCGGCCCGCCGAGTTGCCGAGGGGAAAATCGCTGAAGAGAAAGCGCGGCACGCCGCAGTGCTCGACGATGTCGCGGGCGCACCCCATGATGACCGTCGGCAGGCCGTTGGCCTCCAGGTGCCGCGCCACCAGACTCACGGTCTGGTGACACACCGGTCAGGTGGGAACGAGAATGGCCGCCTGCGCGCCGTCCTCGCGGCACCGCCGCAGCAGCTCGGGCGCGTCCGTCTCCGTCGTCACGCGATGGCTTCGGTTCGTAGGTGCGCCGTGGAAGCGCGGCGTGTGGGCGCCGATGCGCCCCGCCTTCACCGCCTCCTGCAGCCGCGCGAGGGGAAACCAGGTGTTGGCGTCCTTGGCCGTCGTGTGCACGCGGTCGTAGCCGACGTGCGAGATGCGCAGATCGGGCACCGTCTCCGTGGCTTCGGAGTAGACCTTGTAGAACTTGGCGGCGGCGTTGTAGCGCGCACCCGGCCCCTGGTCCCCGGCATCCGGCTGATAGGGCGCCGCGGTCGTGATGAGCGCCACGCGCGCCTGCGCCAGAGGCGTGGCGAGCGGCGTGAAGGGCACGTCGACGAAGTGGGCCCACCGGTAGGGATTGCCGAATCCGAGCGCGAGGTAGTAGTCGCGCGTGCGCTGCATGTACGGGATGGGCACGTCGTGGTCGGGGGCGAACGTCATCGGCATCTCCCTTTCCCGGAAGTCTACAATGGCCCGGTGCCCAACGACGTCCTCTCCGCGCTCGGCCTTCCGCCGGGCCGTCGCGCCGTCATTCCCCACTAGGACGACGTCGGGATGTGCCACGGCGCCAACCGCGCCTTCTTCGAGCTCGCCGGCGCAGGGTTCATCACGTGCGGATCCGTCATGGTCCCCTGCCCGTGGTTCAGCGAGGTCGCCGAGCAGAGCGCGGCGCGGAGCGACGTGGATCTGGGCGTGCACCTGACGCTCACCAGCGAATGGCCGCATTAGCGCTGGCGCCCGCTCACGACCACCAGCCGCGCGTCAGGCCTGCTCGACGATCACGGGTACTTCTGGCGCAATCTCAAAGCGCTCGCCGCCGCCCGCCCGAGTCCGGGCGCCGTGGAAGTGGAGCTGACGGCGCAGGTGGACCGAGCGCTCGCGGCCGGCATCGACGTCACGCACCTCGACACGCACATGGGCGCCAGCTTCCTGCCCGACCTGCTGGACGTCTACGTCCGGCTCGGCGAGCGCTACCGCGTGCCCGTCCTCCTGCCGCGGCGGCCGGAGACGTTCCTCAACGAGCTGAAGCTCGACATCCCGCCGGGCCCGATGCGGGCGGCGGCGCAACGAGCGGAGTCCCACGGCATGCCGCTCGTGGACGAGTTTCGGATGACACCGGGCGTACCGTCGGCCGAGAGCGACGCCGCCTACCGCACGATGGTCGGCACCGTGCCCGCGGGCCTCACGTTCCTGTCGGTCCACCCCAACGCACCGGGCGACATCGAGACCATCGTGCCGCCGCGCGCCCACTGGCGCACGGACGAGTACCGCATCTTCTCGAGCTCTGCCTTTCGCGAGTGGCTCGACGGCCAGGACCTCGAGGTGATCGGCTTTCGCCCTCTGCGCGAGTTACTGCGGAACCGCTCACGGGCCGCGGCGCAGGCGTAGAGGCTCGTCCAGCACCAGGTTCTGACTTCGGAAGTAGCGCCGGTAGAGCGTGCGTGGCGAGGCGCCGACACCGCCCTTCTCGGCCTGGAGCGCGAAGTGATGCGCCGCCTGCCCGGTGAATACGAAGCCGCCGTCGGGCCCGGTTTCAATAGCGGTGCGGTGCTCGAGGGTCGTCAGCGTCTTCTCCCAGAAGCTCACGGTGGCGCCGGCGACGGGATTGCCGTCCGCCTGCACCACTCGCCCGCGGACGATGCCGTCGTCGTGCATCGCGATCCAGGCGTTCCAGCCCAGGACCAGCACCGCGCTCACCGCCAGCACGAGCAGGTATCGCATGGCTAGCCCTTCGTCGCTCCCGAGGTGAGGCCCTCGATGAAGCGGCGCTGCTCGAGCAGGAAGAGGGCGATGCCGGGCACGAGTACCATGATGCAGAAGGCGTACAGCGCGCCGGTGGTGTTCTCCATGTAGCTCAGGAACGTCGAGAGCCCCAGCGGCAGCGTCTGCAGCTCCGGGTTGCGGATGACGATGAGCGGCCACAGGAAGCTGTTCCACGACCAGATGAAGGACAGGATCACGTTGGTGGCGACGGCAGAGGTCGACAGCGGCAGCATCACGTGGCGGATGATGCGCCACTCCGGCAGGCCGTCGATGCGGGCGGCGTCGATGAGCGAGCGCGGCACGGCGTCGAAGCTCGCCTTGAACACGAAGATGCACACGATGGTCGAGCAGAGCGGTAGCGCCAGCCCCAGGTGCGTGTTGAGCAGGTACAGCTCCTTGGTGATCAGATAGGCGGGGATGATGGTCGCCTGGAAGGGAATGAGCATGCAGCTCAGCAGGAGCAGGATGATGGCCCGCTTGCCCCGGAAGCGCAGCGTGAGCGCGTAGGCGGCGAGCGCGTTGAAGACCAGATTGGCGGCCACCACGATGGCGGAGACGATCACGCTGTTCATCACGTAGCGCACGAAGGGGATGTAGTACCAGACGTCCACGTAATAGAAGGGGTGGGCGCCCCGCGGCAGGAGGGCGGGCGGGTACTGGAAGATGTTCTCGCCGGTGAGGCTCGTCTTCAGCACCCAGTAGAAGGGCACCAGCATCGCCACCGAGACGGCGACGAGGGCACCGTGCACGGCGGCCGCTCTACTCGGCCGCATCGACCGCCCCCGCTTCGCCGCCGGCCACCCGGTTCGCCAGCCACGTGAGCCCGAGCAGAAAGACGAAGAGCACCACCGTGAGCGCCGCCGCGTAGTCGAACTTCGACAGCACGAAGGCCGCCCGGTAGATGTAGGTGATCAGCACCTCCGTGGCGTAGTTGGGTCCCCCGCCCGTCATCACGTAGATGAGGTCGAAGCTCGTGAACGAGTTGATGATGCCGATCATCAAACAGAGAAAGACGGCGGGCCGCAGCAGCGGCAGCGTGATGCGACGGAAGCGCTGCCAGCCCGAGGCGCCGTCGAGCGCGGCCGCCTCCTGGAGATTGGGCGGGATGTTCTGCAGGCCGGCGAGCAGGATGACCATGAAGAAGCCGACGATCTGCCACACCGCGGCCACCACCACCGACGGCATCGCCCACTCGTAGGAATCGAGGAAGGCGATGCGCCGGGTGGTGAGCCCGAGCGAGAGCAGCACGTAGTTGATGAGCCCCACCTTCTCGTCGTACAGCCAGCGCCAGATGATGCCGACCGCCACCGTCATGAGCGGATAGGACAGGAAGATGATGGCGCGGTACACGCCGCGCCCGCGAATGCGCGTGTCCACGAGGAGCGCGAGGCCGAGGGCGAGCGCGATGGCGACGGGCGCGCTCGACATGAAGACGACGGTGTTCCAGAGGCTCTTCCAGAAGATCTCGTCGAAGAAGAGCATCTCCTCGTAATGCACGAGCCCGGCGAAGGCGCGCGGACGGAAGGGCGACCACGTGTGGAGCGAGAGGGCGGCATTCCAGAGCAGGGGCAGGATGCGGTAGAGGACGAAGATCGCCAGCGAAGGCGCGAGGAACGCCCAGATGAGCAGCGTTCCTCGCGCCCGGCGCATCAGCGGGCGAGGAGCCGGTTCACCTTCCGCTCCGCCTCCGCCAGCGCCGCCGCCGCCGGCTTGCGCCCGAGCACGGCCGCCTGGAACTCCGAGTAGAACGCGTCCTTGACCTGCGCGTCCTTGCCGAGGGGCCAGGTACCCACGAGCTTGTCGACGTTCTCGAGCTGGGTCTTCATGACGGAGGCCGCGAGGGGGTCCTCCTTCTGCAGCTCCTCGAGGAG
>JBKKCN010000237.1:0-5768 GCA_046712525.1 Candidatus Rokuibacteriota bacterium | reverse complement strand
CTCATCGCGAGCCGGCTGCCGGTGACGCTGCCGCTCGCGCTCATGGCCGCCGTGTGCATGGTGGTGGTGGCGGTGCCGCTCGGCATCTACGCGGCCACACATCACCGGCGCGCGGGCGACTACGTGGCGATGATCGTCTCCCAGCTCGGAATCTCCGTGCCCGCCTTCTGGCTGGGCCTGCTCCTCATCCTCGTCTTCTCCGTGCGCCTGGGATGGATGAAGTCCGGTGGCTTCGACGGCTGGTCGGAAGGAGTGGGACCCGCGCTGCGCTCGCTGCTGCTGCCCGCGATCGCGCTCGGCGCCTTCCAGGCGGCCGTGCTCGTGCGCGCCACGCGCTCCGCCGTTCTCGAGGTTCTGGGTGAGGAATACATCCGCACCGCGCGCGCGAAAGGCGTGCCCGAGCTCGTCGTCGTGGCCAAGCACACGCTGCGCAACGCCTGCATCCCGATCCTCACCGTGGCCGGCATCCAGCTCGGCCAGCTGGTGGCGGGCGCCATCGTGCTGGAGTCGGTGTTCGCGCTGCCCGGCCTCGGCCGCCTCGCCCTCGGCGCCATCACCGCGCGCGACCTGCCCGTGGTGCAGGGGGTCACCGTCTTCGTCGCCTCCTGCATCGTCGCCATCAACTTCGCCGTCGATTTCGCCTACGCCGTCCTCGATCCTCGCCTCGGCCATGAGTAGACGCCCCACGCGCCACGTCACGTTCATGCTGGGCGCGCTCGTCACCGCGCTGCTGCTGGCCACGGCCGCCGTCAGTGTCGTGTACACGCCGAAGGACCCGCTCGCGATGTCGAGTGGGGCGCGCCTGCAAGCACCCTCGGCCGCGCACCCGTTCGGCACGGACCACTTCGGACGCGACCTGATGTCGCGCGTGATGACGGGCGCCGTCACCTCCATCGCGGTGGGAGTCATCGCCGTCGGCATCGGCGCTCTCGCGGGCATCGCCATCGGCACGCTGGGTGGCTACGTCGGGGGCTGGGTGGACGAGACACTCATGCGCCTCATCGACGCCGTGCAGGGGTTTCCCGCCATTCTCGCCGCGCTGCTCTTCAGCGCCGTGTTCGCGCCGGGCATCGGCGTGGGCATGACCGCCATCGGCGTGTCGTTCGTGCCCGCCTTCGCGCGTCTCACCCGCGCCAGCGTCCTCGCCCTGCGCGCGCGCGAGTTCGTGGTGTCCGCCGCTGCCCTCGGCGCCAGTGATGCGCGGCTGGTCCTGCGCCACATCATGCCCAACACCCTGCCCCCGCTGCTGGTGCAGGCGACGACGAGCTTTCCGGTCGCCATCCTCGCGGAGGCGGCGCTCGCCTATCTGGGGCTGGGCACGCAGCCGCCGCACCCGTCGTGGGGGCTGATGTTGCGCGAGGCACAGAATTTTCTGTCGATGAATCCGTGGTTCGCCGTGTTTCCCGGCGCCGCCATCGCGCTCACGGTGCTGGGGCTGAATTTGCTCGGCGACGGACTGCGCGACCTGCTGGACCCGAAAACGGGTGGTGCGTAGGGCTGGACGTTCAGCATTCCCGACGGCGGTTGGGCTCATCCGCCCAGCCTCGACCGAGACGCTCCACCGTGGACAATTCCGAGGAGGTCAACACGCGGCCCGACGGACCTGGGAGGCAAGCGTCCCGCGATCGCTGGTGTCCAGCCTTGTCCCTCAACGAGATACGAGTTGACTTTGTAACGCCTCGATTCGACCGAGCAACGCGGCCGCGTTGATACTGCGCGCGAGCTTGCTGGCCTCGTCGAGATGCTGTCGGGCGAGGTCGACGCCCCCATCCTTGGACGCGACGAGGAGGGCGAGATCGAACAGGCCTCGCGCCAGAACCATGGGGTTATCATTCGTCCGCGCGAGTTCGATCGCCTGCGCGAGGTGTTGCGTCGCGTAGTGGCGGGCGCGCGGTAGGATTGGGATGACAAAGAGAAGATTTCGGAGAACGGCACCTATTCCGACTTTCGCGTCGCGCACAGTGAGCTGAAGATAAAGCTCACCAAGGACGAGATGTCCGACAGCTGGCACCGCGTCGTTCCCCCAGGTGCTAAAGCGCTCCATCGCCGCTTCGATCCAGCGCACGCCCTCACGCAACTGCCCCGTGATCACCATGGCGGCTCCATGCGGGATCTCCGTGGCGAGAAGCAAGGCGAGAAGATCGCCGGAGATCAGCTCACGGCGGACATCGTCGAGCACCCTGAGGCCTTCTTCCCCGCGGCCCGAGAGGGCGAGCGCCATACCACGGGCGGCATCCGCGAGGAGCCGGTCCAACGAATTGGGCGCGATCCGTCGCGACTCCTCTGCCCGGGCGATCGCGTCGTCATACCGCTCGTCGGAGAAGTCCACGAACGCCAGAGCGTGCAACCCCATTGCGCGCGTCCGCGTATCCTGCGCGCGATGGCCGAGCGCGAGCAGGGATTCCGCCGACATCCGAGCCGGCCCGTTGCGACCTCGCGTGATCCGATAGAGGGTGAGGGCAAACAGGGCTTTCGACGTGAGGTACACATCGCCCTGCTTGTCGGCCAGGATGAGGACTCGGTCGGCGAGCTGTTCGACGACATCTTGCGCCTCCGGACGCGCGAAGGCGGCGATCCAGAGTAGGCCCATCAAGGCGTAACCAATACACTCCTCGTCGCCGGTTGCTTCGCCAAGCTCGTGCGCGCGGCGAAGCAGTGTCCGTGCGGTCTCGAAGCGCGCGCCCATCGCGTGAGCGAAGCCGAGCCAGAAAAGGAGCAGCGAGAGGCGGCGCCGATCCCCCGCGGCTTCCACGGTCCCGATATGACGGTCGACCAAGGCCACCAGCGAGCGAAAGTCCTTGCGGTGGTAGTGCACTTTGGCAAAGCCGAGCACGGCATCGGCAAAGGAGGCCTCGGAGAGACAACCGGGGGAGGCTTCGATCAGCGCGAAGAGCTCGCGATAGTGGTTGTCCGCCTCGTCGATCGCGTACAGACGGAGATTCTTTGCCGCCGCACGTTCGAGATACGGAGCCGCGCGCTCAGCCCGCCCCGCGCGCTGCCACTGGTAGCCGAGCGCCTCAGCCCAATCCTGGAGCCGGCGAGTGAATACGCGCTCGATCGCCTCGGCGGCGGCCGCGTGCAATGCCTCCCGCCGGGCGCGGACGAGCGTCTCGTAGACCGTCTGCTGGAAAAGACTGTGGGAGAAGATCCACACGGCGTCGTCCGGCGTCCCGGGTTCGCCCGCGATCAGTTCTGCGGCCTCGAGCTCGTGCAGACACGCGATGAATCGGCTCTCGTCCTGGTCCGAACACATGTGTCCGAGAACTGATTCATGGCATCGGCGTCCCACGACACACGCCGCTTCGAGGACCGCGCGCGCATCGGGCGACAGTCGTCCCAGCCGCGGTAAAAAAAGCTCTTGGAGGACCGCCGGCACCCCACTCCCGGCGACGCCCGACACGTTATGGGCCTGACCGCCCGCACGGATGAATCGCGCCAGCTCCTCGGCAAACAGCGGGTTGCCGTCTGCCTTGCCCGCAAGGACGTCGATCACGGCGTCGTCCGCGTCGTCGCCCAGGCGATCGCGCAGAACTTCGATGGTCGCGTCCCGTGTCAGCGCGTCGAGGTGCATCTCAACGCTGCCGAACCGACCCATCCATGGCGGCCGATGATCCTGGCGGCAGACGAAGAGCAACAGAATCGGTGACTCCGCGACGATATCGAAGAGATCCTGGATCAGTGCTGCGGACGCACTGTCGATCCATTGCACGTCGTCGATGAAAATGATGAGCGGCGATGTTCGGGCGAGCGCCTCGAACATCATACGGAGCAAATTGCGAGTTCGTGTCCCGATGATGGCGGCATCGAGCCCCCGCAGATCGTCCCCGGTGTACGGCACTCCGAGAAGGTGGGCCAGCAACGACAAGCCGCTCTCCAGGCGCGATGCCTGAAGCACTTGTCGCAGCTTGGCGACTTGCTCGGCGTCCTCGTCATGATTGGTCACGCCAGCAAGCGCGCGGACCAGCTGGACAAACGGTCCCAGTGAGACGGCACGCGTCTGCGGGCTCGCGTGGCCCTCGAAGAACCGCACCGAGTTGCCGAGGCGCTGACGAAACTCGTGGACGATCCGGGACTTGCCGATGCCGGGTTCCCCGAAGACCGTGACGATGCTCACGACGCCCTCGCGTACGCGCTCGAACGTGGCCAGCAGTTGATCCAGTTCACCGGAACGGCCCGCGACCCGGCCCAGGCCCCGTGCGACAGAAACGTTGAATCGCCGCGGTACGGTCTCCAGCGAGCAGAGCTCGTGCACGTCGACGATGTCGGTTCCCACCTCGCACTGGCCCACCAGCCTTGTCTCCGCGCTCCCCTCCAACCGGGCCCGGCTCGCCTCGGACATGACGATCATTCCTCGGGTTGCGTGTTCCCGCAGTCGCTTCGCGACCCGTATCGCCTCGCCGATGGCATTGACAGCCGCGCTTGAGCCGACGGTGAGATGACCCAGGATGACCGTGCCCGAATGGAGCGCCATCGAAACCTGGAGGTACGCCGGGGCGGGCATGTGAAGCTTCGCTTGGAGCGCGACGATCTCCTGCCGCATTCGCAGCGCGGCGAACACGGCGTTCGCTGCCGAGTTCTCGAGAGCAACCGGGGCCCCGAATATCGCGAGTATGCCGTCCGGGTTCATGTCCTGCACGGAACCCGCGTGAGCTTCGACCGCCCCGTGGATCACTTCCTCCACAGCCTTGAGGACTGCGTAGACACCCTCGCGGCCGAGCGTGCCCGCCAACAGGGCGTACCCGCCTATCGCCATCGCGAGGACGGTGACATGTCCGCGTTGCGGTCCGGCCGCCGTCGCGGGGGGGAGGGGACGCGCCTCGGTACCGGCGACGATGCGGTGCAACGATGACACGCGCAGGTAACTCTGGACGATCTCGCGATCGTCGAGCGGTGTCCCGAGGCCACGCCCGCAGCCACCGCAGAATCGCATCGTCGCCGGGTTGCTGAAGCCGCACGCGTCACATGCTGTCATGGCGTCATTTCTTCACAGCGGTCACGAACATGTCTATAAGCGTGGACTTTGTAGGACGCTTGCGCTAGAACCGGGTCATTAGCGGTCATCCTGCAACAGGATGGGAGCCTTCCATGGTCGCAGCGGTGCTTGCCCTTGTGCTGACGTTGGGGGTTGTTTCGCAGGTCAATGCCTCTCACGATACGTCGAGGCCCCTGGTGCCCTGGCCGTCGCTGTTCGCAAGCAACGCTCCCGAGGCCTCGAAGCCGGAGTATAGGCTCACCGGAAGGACCGAGCCGTCGTCGCTCGACGTGTCGGGGCCGAACGAAGGCCTGCCGAAGTCCACGTTGACCCTGAACTCCGTGCTGGCCGCCGCCGACACCGCCGATCTCGTCAAGTCTCCGCATACCTTGTTCGCGCAAACGACCGACCGCATCCAGCTCTCGATGCAGCCGTCCTATCCGAAGCTCGGCGGTCGGTACGAAAACACCCCCGTCCCCGGGGGTCGCGGCCTCATCACCGATGAGGGCATCACCGGTATGTTCCTCAACCCGACGTCGGGAACCCTGAACAAGGGACAGCTCGACGTCGAGTTCTGCGCCGGCATCTACGGGGGGGATATCGGCTTCGCCTTCCAGCTCATGGTGGCGTATGGAGTGCTGGACTGGTTGGAAGTCGGTGTGACGGGCATTTTGTTCGATAGCGTTGACTCCCTCGGGGATACCGTCCGCGAGACAGTAGGGGCGATCGGCCCCTTTGTCCGCGTTCGGGTTCTCTAGGACGAAGACTTCTTGCCTGAGGTCGCCGTGGGCTACTT
>JBKKCN010000236.1:0-4230 GCA_046712525.1 Candidatus Rokuibacteriota bacterium | reverse complement strand
CTGATGGAGCTGCGGGTGCAGCCGCACGGGCCGCACGTCGTCGTCGTCACCATCGACAATCAGCCGCGCCGCAATGCGATGCCGCGCTCGATGATGGCCGAGATGGCCGCCCTCTGGGACCGCCTCGAGCGCGAGCCGTGTCGCTGCATCGTCCTCACGGGGGCGGGGGAGCGCGCGTTCACCTCGGGCGCGGACATGAGCGGTGATCTCTCCGCCGATCCGGAAATGGCGCGCATCGTGAATCACGCGCTCCTCAAGAACCGGCCTTACGCCAAGCCCATCGTGGCCGCCGTCAACGGCGACTGCGTGGCCGGCGGCCTCGAGCTGCTGCTCTCCACCGACGTGCGCGCGGCCGCGCCCCACGCACGCTTCGGCCTGCCCGAGGTCCGGTGGTCGATCTATCCCTTCGGCGGCGCCACCGTGAAGCTGGTGCAGCAGATCGGCCACGTCCATGCCATGGATCTCTTGCTGACCGCGAGGCTGATCGACGCCGCGGAAGCGGAGCGGATCGGGCTCGTCAACCGCGTGGTGCCGCCGGACGCGCTCATGCCGTGGGCGCTCGCGACGGCGGAGACGATCGCGGCCAACAGTCCCACCGCGGTGCAGGCGGTCAAGCAACAGATCAGCAGCACCATCGCCGATCATGCGGCATCGCGGGAAGCGCTGGAGCAGGAGCTCGGTGACCGCGTGCGGCGCAGCGAGCACTTCAAGGAAGGCGTGAGAGCGTTTCTCGACAAGCGCAACCCGAACTACACCTGAGGAGGAGAGCGATGAAGCCACTCGCGATCGTACTGGCCGTGCTCGTGGCGGCGCCGATGCTGCTGGTGCCGGTGGCCGCGCGGGCCGCCGATGACGTGAAGATCGTCCTCGTGGCGCCGCTCTCCGGCCGGTGGGCGCGCCAGGGGCAGCTCAAGAAGATGGGCGCGGAGATGGCCATCGCCGAGATCAACGCGCAGGGGGGTATCAAGGCGCTCGGCGGCGCCAAGATCGTCCTGCGTGAGGCGGACGCCGGCGACACCGTGGAGAAGGCGGTGAGCGCGGCCCAGCGCGCGCTGTCACGCGAGAAGATCAGCGCCGGCATCGGCGCCTGGCTCAGCTCCTTCACCCTCGGCGTCACCGAAGTGGCGGAGCGGCTCGAGGTGCCGTGGTTCACGCTCTCCTACGCCGACTCGATCACGGAGCGCGGCTTGAAATACACGTTCCAGACGAGCCCCATCTCCTCCGTGCAGGCGGAGCAGGCGCTGGACCTGGTCGTGGATCTTGCCAAGCGCAACAACCAGACGCTGAAGAAGGCCGCCATCGTCGGCGACAACACCGCGGCCACCGTCTTCTTCTTCAAGCCCCTCCGCGAGAAGCTGCTGAAGGCCAAGGGCATCGAGCTCGTGGTGGACGAGATCTGGACGCCGCCGCTCTCGGATGCCACCGCCATCGTCCAGAAGCTGCGTTCGACGCAGCCCGACATCGTCTTCTACGGCGCCACCAACTTCCCGGACTCGATCCAGGTGCTGCAGAAGGTCAAGGAGTTCGGCCTCAAGGTGCCCATCCAGGGTGTCGGCGCTTGGCTCGTGACGCCGGAGTACGTGAAGACGGTCGGCAAAGAGCTGCTCGACAACATCATGACCGTGACCGCCGCCCATCCCCTCAAGGGCCAGGAGGATCTGGTCAAGCGCTTCACGGAGCGCACGGGCGAGCCGTTCATGACGCAGGATCCGCTCATGACCTACGCTCACGTGTGGATCATCAAGGAAGCGGCGGAGATGGCGAAGTCCGCCGACCCCAAGGCGATCCGTGACGCGGTGGCGAAGATGGATCTCAAATCGGGGCCGGCCGCCAGCACGCTGGCGCCGGGACGGATCAAGTACGACGAGCGCGGCCGCCGCGTGAGCGCCGCCCCCATCATCGTGCAGTGGCAGAACGGCGAGCCGTTCACCGTGGTGCCGGTGGAGTACGCCACCCGGAAACCCAACTGGCACGGCGCCAAGTAGCGGCGCGTGGCGGCCGGCGACCTCGCGCAGTACGTCGTGACGGGTCTGCTCGTGGGCGGCGTGTACGCCCTCATGAGCATCGGGCTCGCCCTCATCTTCGGCGTCATGCGCGTGGTGAACTTCGCCCAGGGCGACTTCATGATGCTGGGGATGTACCTCACGTACTTCCTGGCGGTGAGCGGGGTCGATCCGCTGCTGGGCGCGCTCGTGGTGATCCCGCCCTTCTTCCTCCTCGGTCTCGTCGTTCACCGCACGCTGCTCGTCCGCGTCACCGGCGGCGGCGACCCGCAGCGCCTGATGGACGCGCAGCTCATCCTCACCCTCGGGCTGTCGCTCATCATCACCAACGGCACCACCATGCTGCTCACGCCGATGCCGCGCGGGATCAAGTCCGGCTACGCGACGCAGGCCTTCGCGGTGGGGCCCGTCTTGTTGAACCAGGCGCGCTCGTACGCGTTCCTGATGGCGCTGCTGCTCGCCGGCGTCGTCTACGTCTTCCTCACGCGCACCGATCTCGGCAAGGCGCTGCGCGCAGCGGCTGACGACCCGGAGGCCGCCGGCTACCAGGGGATCGACGTCCGTGCCATGCACGGCCTCGCCTTCGGCGTGGGTATCGCGCTCGTGGCGGCCGCGGGCGGGCTGCTCGCCACCTATCATCCGATCGAGCCCACCGTCGCGGTCAACTTCATCGTGCTCATGTTCGTCGCGGTCGTGCTGGGCGGGCTGGGGTCGATTCCGGGCGCCTTCGCGGGCGGCCTCCTCATCGGGCTCGTGCAGTCGCTCACGCTGCTGGTGCTGCCCTTCCAGCTCCAGAACGTCGGCGTCTTCATCACCTTCCTGCTCGTGCTCTATCTCCGGCCGCAGGGCCTGTTCGGCCAGCGGCTGCGCGCCGTCTGATGCGCCGGCTCCTTCCCATTGCGCTCGTCGTGCTCGTCGGCGTCGCGCTGACGTTCGTCCTCTCGGAGCGCTACCACCATCGCGTGCTGACGCTCGTGCTGGTGTGGGCCACGATGGGGCTTGCGTGGAACATCATCAGTGGCTACGCGGGCCAGACGTCCTTCGGGCATCAGGCGTTCTTCGGCATCGGCGCCTACGTCACCGTGCTTCTCGTCGTCACCGCACGTCTCTCCCCGTGGATCGGCATCGTGGTGGGCATGGTGGCCGCCGTCGTCGCCGCCGTCCTCATCGGGCTGCCTACCTTCCGGCTCGCCGGCATCTACTTCGCGCTCGCCACGCTCGCCTATCCGCTCATCTTCCGGATCGTCATGGAATTCCTGGGCTACCAGGAGGTGCCGATCCCGATGATCCGCGATCGCCCGGTCGCGTACATGCAGTTCCGCGATCCTCGCGCCTACGATCTCCTCGCCCTCGCTGCGCTCGCGGGCACGCTCCTGCTGTCCCATTGGATCGAGGGCTCGCGCCTGGGCTACGCGCTGCGTGCGTTGAAGGCGAATGAGCAGGCGGCGGAGGCGGCGGGCGTCGACACCTTCCGCGCCAAGATGGTCGCCTACATGCTGAGCGCCGCGCCCGCCGCCGTCATCGGCGCCATCTACGCTCACGCCATCCTCTTCGTCGTCACCCCCGACGCCGTCTTCGGCGTGCTTGTGACGGTGCAGACGCTGACGGTCTGCCTCGTGGGCGGCGTGGGAAGCAAGTGGGGCCCGCTCATCGGCGCCGTGATAATGGTCCCGCTCAGCGAGACGCTGGACGCCACCGTGGGCGACCAACTGCCCGGGATCCAGGGCGTCGTGTACGGCACGGCGCTCGTGCTCGTGATGCTTTTCGCGCCCGAGGGCATCTACTGGCGACTGCGCGGCCTCCGTCCGGCGCGGCGCGCGGTCGATGTGCCGACTGCCGTCACGGCGCCGGCCCCACGCATGGACACGGCGGTGGCGGGACGGCCGCCGGTGGAGCGCGGCGCCACGCTCCTGGAGGTGCGCAGCGTCTCCCGCGCCTTTCTCGGCCTGCGCGCGCTCGACGACGTCAGCTTCACCGTGAGCGCCGGTGAGATCCTCGGCGTGATCGGACCGAATGGCGCCGGCAAGACGACGCTGTTCAACGTGCTGAACGGTTTTCTGCTGCCCGACGCGGGCGAGGTCCGGTACCGCGGCCACCCCATCCACGGCCTCCGCCCGAGCGCGATCTGCCGCCGCGGCATCGGCCGCACCTTCCAGGTGGTTCGGACCTTCCCGCAGCTCACCGTGCTCGACAACGTCATGGTGGGCGCCTTCGCCCACGAGACGTC
>JBKKCN010000235.1:0-2728 GCA_046712525.1 Candidatus Rokuibacteriota bacterium | reverse complement strand
CCCAACATCCCCGCGCTCGCCGGCTACGAGGAGGGCACGCCGGGCATCCTGATGATCCCCGGGGTGGTGGCGCAGGCGATGGCGAGCCTGGGCTGGACGAAGTCGTCGATGCGCGAGTTCTTGTGGGAGCACTCGATGATCCCGATGGAGCACCTGCGCCGCGCCGGCGCCACCGCATGGATCGAGATCGACTCCAGCGCGGTGGTGCGCGAGAGCCTGCGGCTGGACCCCTGGCCCATCACCGCCCGCCCCGAGAACCTCGTGCTGATCGTGGCCGGCGGCGGACATCCGACCAACAGCTACTGGCTGCAGGGATACTCGCCACGGGTGATCGGCCGGGAGATCGAAGTTCCGGAGGGGTTCGAGCAGTTGCTTTCGCTCTAGCACATGGTCTCAGGGTCGAGGCAGTAGCGGTCCACGGCGCCGCCCGCCGTGCGCGTGACCGTGAGCACGCGCCCGTCCGTGTCCACCACGAGGGCACCGTCGCGGTCCGTGCGGTAGAGGCGCGCGCCCGCGCCCTCGAGGCGCTCGAGCACTGTCGCATCGGGGTGCCCGTACGCGTTGCGCGATCCCACCGAGATCACGGCCACGGCGGGACGGGTGGCGGCGAGGAACTCGGGTGTGCTCGACGTGCGGGAGCCGTGGTGGGCGACCTTGAGCACGCTCGCCTGCAATCCTCCGGCGGCGGCCAGCCGCCGCTCGGTGAGCGCTTCGATGTCGGAGGCGAGCAGGATCACGGCGGCGCCCATCTCCACGCGAAGGACGACGGCGGCGTCATTGCGCGAGACGGCGTCGCCGGCATCGCGCAGCGGCGTGATGAGAGCGCCGCCGAGCGCCAGCGGCGAATGGGCGCGCGCCTCCCACGTCGTCGTGAGCGGAAAGAGCCGACGGATGGCGGGCATGCCGCCCGCATGATCGAGGTCGTCATGCGTGACGACGGCCGCGGCCAGACGGAGAACGCCGCGGTTCCACAGATACGGCGCCACCACGCGCTCGCCGATGTCGAGACGGCCGGGGCCGCCCGTGCCTGCGTCCACCAGGACGGCTCGGCCGTCCGGGCCATGGATGACGATGGCGTCGCCCTGGCCGACGTCGAGGATCGTCACACGCAGGTGCCCGTCGGGGGGGCCGATCACCGGCCACGCGGCGAGCACGACCGCAATGCTCAGCAGGGCCACCGATGCCGCCACCAGGAGACGGGCGCGCCCGCGCTCGGCGCGCTGGTGCCACGCCACCAGCCCGCTCACGAGGGCGCCCGTGTAGCAGGTGATAGCGGCGGCGCCCGGCGCGGGCAGGTGCACTACCGCTCCCGGTACGGCCGCCGCGAGCGCCACCATCCAGCGCATGAGCAGGAGCACCGGCCACAGGGCTGCGAAGAAGGGGGCGGCGAGCGGCGGCACCACGAGGGCGAGCGCCACCGCGAGCAGGCCGAGCACGGTGGCGACGCCGGCCAGCGGCACCACTCCGAGGTTGGCGAGAAGCCCGACCGTCGACAGCTGGTTGAAGTGCGCGAGCGTGACCGGCAGCACCGCGAGCTGGGCGGCGGCGCTCACGGCGAGTGCGCCCACGACGGGACCGCGCGGCAAGGGCGCGGCCACGATCCCCGCGGTGGCGGCGAACGAGAGCTGAAAGCCGGGGTCGGAGAGGTCGCCCGGGCGCATGGCGAGGATGACGAGGGCGGCCACACCCAGGCTGTTGACCACGGAGGCTTGGCGCTCGAGCACGAGCGCGGCGAGGACGAGCACCGCCATGATGGTGGCGCGCATCACCGACGGCTCGGTGCCCACCACCGCGGCGAACGCGATGACGGCGGCCATGGCCCCCAGCGCCGACAGGCGCCGCCCGGTGCCGGCTATGGCCAGGATCGTCCACACGGCACCGGCGAGCAGCGCGACGTTGAATCCCGAGACGGCGAGCACGTGATACACGCCGGCGCGGCGAAAGGCGTCGTGGATCTCGGGCGGCAGGCCGCCGCGCTCGCCGAGGAGCAGGCCGCTGAGCAGCGCCGCCGACACGGGCGGCAGCGCCTGCGTCATCGTGGCTACCGAGGCCGCCCGGAGCCGCGCGTGCCAGGGGGCGGGCGGGCCCGGCAGGACGGCGATGTGCTCGGTGGTGCCCACGACGAGGATGTCGTCCCGTGCCAGATGCGCCGCGTAGTCGAACGTGCCGGGGTTGCGGAAGCCGGTGGCCCTGCGCAATCGGACGTCGGCGCTGAGGCGCTCTCCTTCGAGGACGGCGGGGGAGGGACCGTACACGGCGATCTGCACGCGCCCCGTGCGGGTCTCACCGTCGACACGATCAAGGTGGATCAGCAGCCGCGTGCGCTCCGGCGCCCAGCGCGTGGGCGGCGCCGCCAGCCGTCCCTCCACGCGTGCGGAGCGCGGCAAGGCCAGGTGCACCACGTCAGTGGGGGCGGGCGGGCGCGGTGCTGCCCGCAGGGCGGCGGTGGCGGCGACGGCGACGAGCAGGCAGCCGACGGCGGCGGTGGGCGCCCAGCGACCGACGACCAACGTGGTCGCGGCGGCGACCGCGCAGGCCCAGACCGTCCACGCGTACGCGGGCGGCGTCCACGGCACCACCGCGATCCCGGCCGCAAATGTCGCCGCCACGGGGGCGATGGGCACGGCCGCCCACGGCCTGGACGTCACGGCCGTCGACCAGTCTCTTATTCACATCTCCGAGCCCACGACACACAGAGCGATCACCTAAGCCCTCTACAGCGTGAAAA
>JBKKCN010000234.1:0-6524 GCA_046712525.1 Candidatus Rokuibacteriota bacterium | reverse complement strand
GACGCCTGGGGCGGCGCGCACTTCTCGTTGACCCCCATCGGGCGGATGTTCGTGGGCGCCTTCGAGCTCGGCAGCACCGGCAACAGCATCCGGATCTACGACCGGCTGCGCGACGAGGCCGCGCTGCTGGCGGCCATGTACCGCGACGGACGTCCGGCCGTGTACACGCTGCCCCCCGCCGCCGGCGGGCAGTTCGTCGCGGCCTGGGAGGGCGCGCCCTCCGGGCGCGGCACGCGCGCGCTTCGGGTCGAGCTGGTGCGCTCGAAGGCGGACGACGTGCAGGTGACCTGGTCCACCGCCGCCGTGTTTCCGGACGGCCTCCTCGCTCGCGGCTACACCGTCCGGGGCGGGGACCTCCGCGTCCGCTACGAAGTGCGCTATCCCGGATGGACGCCCGGCTGCGGGGGACAGACGGAGCAGGAAGACGTCTACCGGCTTGCGCCCTCCGGCGCCGGCTTCGTGCGCGTGAGCCGCCAGGAGCACGATGCGTGGCACCGCTCCTTCCGCGGCGCCGTCGCTCGTGTCTTCGCCGCCCTCGCCGTGGGCGACCAGCCGGCCCTCGCCCTCCTCGTGCCCGACAAGGATCTGCGCGCGCGACTGCCCGCGCTCGTACCCGAGCCGGCGTGCGATGCGCAGGAAGGTAGCGGGCACGAGGCGGTCTCGGTGGCAGCGGCGGCCCCTGATCATCGGCCGTGGACGCTGACGTTTCGACGCGCAGGCGCGCTCTGGAGGCTGACGGCGGCATCGCCGGTGCTGTAACTGAAGTCGGGTGTGGCGAGGTACAATGACGCACTGCGAATGAGCGAGCCGACCCAGAGCCCCAGCCCCGAGCTCTCCGACCGCTACGAGCCCGCGGCCGTCGAGGACCGGTGGTACCCGCGGTGGGAGAGCAACGGCTACTTCCGCGGTGACGCGGAGTCCACGAAGAAGCCGTTCTCCATCGTGATCCCGCCCCCCAACGTCACGGGCTCGCTGCACATCGGTCACGCCCTCAACAACACGCTGCAGGACATCCTCGTACGGATGAAGCGGATGGACGGCTTCAACGTGCTCTGGATGCCCGGCACCGATCACGCGGGCATCGCGACCCAGGTGGTGGTGGAGCGCCAGCTTGCCGAAGAGGGCAAGACGCGGCACGACGTCGGCCGCGAGGCCTTCGTCGAGCGCGTGTGGAAATGGAAAGAGGCTTCGGGGGGAACGATCATCCGGCAACTGAAGCGCCTGGGCGCCTCCTGCGACTGGTCGCGCGAGCGCTTCACGATGGACCCCGGGCTGTCGCGCGCGGTGCGCGAGGTCTTCGTCCGCCTCCACGACGAAGGGCTGATCTATCGCGACGACTACATCGTGAACTGGTGCCCGCGCTGCCAGACCGTCCTCTCCGATCTCGAGGTGGAGCGCGAGGAGCGTGACGCGCAGTTCGTCTACATCAAGTACGGCCCGCTCACGCTCGGCACCGTGCGCCCGGAGACGAAGCTGGGGGACACGGGCCTCGCCGTCCACCCGAAAGACAAGCGGTATGCGCAATACGTGGGCCAGACACTGGAGATTCCCTCGGTGAACGGCACCATCTCCGTGCGGGTGGTGGCGGACGAGGCGGTGGACCCCGCTTTCGGCACCGGCGTCATCAAGGTGACGCCCGGCCACGACCCCGTGGACTTCGAGATCGGCCGCCGTCACGGGCTGCCCGTGCGGACCGTCATCGGCTTCGACGGCCGCATGACGGCGGAGGCGGGACCGTACGCGGGGATGGATCGTTTCGAGGCGCGCCGCAAGATCGTCGAGGATCTACAAGCGCTCGGCCTCGTGGACCGGATCGAGCCCTACCGGCACGCGGTGGGCGTGTGCTACCGGTGCAAGACGGTGGTGGAGCCGCTCGTCTCCAAGCAGTGGTACCTCAACGTGAAGCCGCTCGCGGAGGTGGCCGTGCGTGCGGTGCGCGACAAGCGCATCCGGATCATCCCGCGCGCATGGAACAAGACGTACTACCACTGGATGGACAACATCCGTCCCTGGTGTATCTCGCGGCAGCTCTGGTGGGGCCATCGCATCCCCGCCTGGTACTGCGACGCCGACGGCTCCGTGCACGTCTCGCGCGAAGACCTGCACGCGTGTCCGAAGTGCGGCGGCGCCCTGCGGCGCGACGAGGACGTGCTCGACACCTGGTTCTCCTCGGCGCTGTGGCCGTTCTCGACCTTTGGCTGGCCCGACGACACCGCCGAGCTGCGCACGTTCTATCCGACCTCCGTGCTCAGCACCGGCTTCGACATCATCTTCTTCTGGGTGGCGCGCATGGTGATGATGGGCATGCACTTCATGAAGGACGTGCCCTTCCGTGACGTGTACATCCACGCCCTCGTGCGCGACGCCGAGGGCCAGAAGATGTCGAAGTCCAAGGGCAACGTGGTCGATCCGCTGGAGCTGATGACGAAGTACGGCACGGACGCCTTCCGCTTCACGCTCACCGCCATCGCCGCGCAGGGGCGCGACATCCGTATCAGCGAAGACCGCGTGGAAGGCTACCGCAACTTCGCCAACAAGCTCTGGAACGCCTCCCGGCTCGTGCTCGCCAACCTCGACGGCTACGACGCGCGCGCCGCCCGCCGCGCGCCCCTCGCGCGGCCCGATCGCTGGAGCGCGAGCCGGCTCGCGGAGACGACACGCGCCGTGCGCACGCACCTGTCGCGCTACCGTTTCAACGACGGAGCGGGTGCGCTCTACCAGTTCGTATGGCACGAGCTGTGCGACTGGTATCTGGAAGCCGCCAAGCCCGCCCTCTACGGCAGCGACGCCGCGCGGCGCCAGGCCACGCAGCACACCCTCGTGACCACGCTGGAGACGACGCTGCGGCTGCTCCATCCCTTCATGCCCTTCATCACCGAGGAGCTGTGGCAACGGTTGCCCGCCGCAGGTGACAGCCGAGGGGAGTCGATCATGATCGCGCCCTATCCGAAAGCGAGCCGCCGCAAGGGCGACGCCGACGTGGAGCGCGAGATGGCGGTGATCATGGACACCGTGACCGCCATCCGGAACATCCGGGGTGAGATGCGCGTCTCCCCCGCGGTCACCCTCGTCACCGCCGTGAGGCCGGCGCTTGCGCACGCCGCCCTGCTGCGCGAGCATGCTCCGCTCATCCAGTCGCTGGCGCGGGCGAGCCTCACCATCGACCCCGCCGCCTCGCGCGCGCACGGCGCCGCCCTCGGGGTGGTGGGAGAGTCAGAAATCTACGTCGATCTGTCGGGCGTGGTGGACCTGGCCGCCGAGCGTCAGCGGCTGGAGAAGGAGATCAAGCGCGCCGACGAGGCCATCGCCTTCGCGCGCGCCAAGCTCGAGCGGCCCGACTTCACCGAGCGTGCTCCCGCCGAGATCGTGGCCAAGGAGCGCGACCGGCTCGCCCAGCAGGAAGCGCTGCGCGCCAAGCTGGTGGCGAGCCGCGCGTGGGTGGAATGACCAATTCTGAAGGACCGCCCACGGTCATCCGCCTCGGCGCCGTGGACTCCACGCAGAACGTGGCGTGGGGGCTCGTCGACGAGAACATCGCCGATGGCACCGTGGTCACGGCGCAGAGCCAGCACGACGGGCGCGGCCGGCGCGGCCGCCACTGGCACGACGAGCCCGGCGCGAGCCTGGCCGCCTCCGTCATCCTCCGTCCCCGGCTCGCAGTGGCCGCGCTCGGCGGCCTCTCTTTCGCGGCCGCGCTCGCGGTGGCGGAGGCGCTGGAGTCGGAAGCGGGCCTGGCGCCGCGGTTGAAATGGCCGAACGACGTTCTCGTCGACCGCCGCAAGATCGCCGGCATCCTGCTGGAGTCCCGGGCCATCCCGGCCCCCGTGGTGGTGGTGGGCTTCGGCATCAACCTCACGCAGCGCGTATTCCCTGCCGCCATCGCCGACCGCGCGACCTCGGTGGCGCTCGCGGGCGGCCGTGCGCTGACCGCGGACACGCTGCTGGACGCCGTCGTGCGCGCGCTGGCCGCGTGGCGCCTCCGCCTGGAGCGCGAGGGCTTCGAGCCGCTGCGCCAGCGATGGCGCGCGCTCGCCGACACGCTGGGTCGGCGCGTCACCATCGACGGCGTCGAAGCCCTCGCGGTGGACCTCGACGTCGACGGCGCGCTTCTCGTGGAGCGAGACGGCGCAGTGCACCGCGTGGTGGCGGGCGAGGTCACGGAAGGGGTGCGCGATGCTGCTCGTCATTGAGGTCGGCAACACCAACACGAAGATCGGCGTCTACGAGGGCCCGCGCCTGCTCACCTCGTGGCGGCTCACCACCCGACGGGAGCAGACCGCCGACGAGTACGGCGTCTTCATCGAAACGCTGCTGCGCACGCGCGGCATCCAGGCCACGCAGATCGCGGGAGTGGCCATCTCCAACGTGGTGCCGCCGGTGCAGCAGACGCTCGAATGGATGACCGAGAAGTACTTCAACGTGACACCGTTCACGGTGGAGCCGGCCTCGGACGCGGGCATGCCGCTCATGATCGACAACCCGCGTGAGCTGGGCAGCGACCGCGTGGTCAAGTCCGTGGCCGCCATCGCCATCTACGGACCGCCGCTCATCGTGATCGACTTCGGAACGGCCACCACCTTTGACTGCGTGAACGCGCGGGGGGAGTTCATCGGCGGCGCCATCTCGCCCGGGATCACCACCGCCATGGACGCCCTCATCCAGCGCGCGGCCCGCCTGTATCGCGTGGAGCTGGTGCGGCCCAAGGAAGCGATCGGGCGCAACACGGTCACCAACATCCAGTCGGGGATGGTGTACGGGTACGCGGGGCTGGCGGACGGCATCGTGGACCGCATGAAGCAGGAGATGGGCGCCGACACGAAGGTCATCGCCACCGGCGGACATGCCTCCCTGATCGCAGAGGTTGCCCGCTCCGTGCAGCACGTGAACGAGGATCTGGGACTCGAGGGGCTGCGCATGCTGTACGAGCGCCGCGGGCGTTGACACCCGTGGGGCCGCTGGCTATACTGCACGAAATCTAGTAGGTGAGCGGACGAGGCATCCCTACATTTAGGGATCAGGGCCTAAACCAGTGGCGGGGGGACGGAGGCGAAATCGATGGGAATGTGGGTGGGACGGGGACGAAAAGCACGGGTCGCGTATGGCTTCGACGACATTGCTCTCGTCCCTGGCGCCGTCACCGTCAATCCCGCCGAAGTCGACATCTCCTGGGAGCTTTGCGGCCACCGCTATGAGCTGCCGATCATCGCGGCGGCGATGGATGGCGTCGTCGGTCCCAAGAGTGCCATCGAGATGGGCCGCCACGGCGGCCTCGCCGTGCTGAACCTGGAGGGTATTTTTTCGCGGTATGCGAACCCCGACGACGTCCTGGAGCGGATCGTGTCCGCGAGCCAGGAAGAAGCCACCAAGATCATCCAGGGAATTTATAGCGAGCCCATCAAGGAAGAGCTCATTCATCAGCGCATCCGTGACATCAAGAAGGGCGGCGGGCGCGCCATCGTCTCCTCGATTCCGCAACGGGCGGAGCGCTTTGGTCAGATTGCTCAAGAAGCCGGAGCCGACATCTTCGTTGTTCAATCGACGGTCACGACCGCCCGCCACATCGCCACCGAGTACACGCCTGTCGATCTCCGCAAGCTGAAGAAGCAGCTCGCCATTCCGCTCGTCATCGGCAACGTCGTCACCTACGAAGCGTGCCTCGAGCTGATGGACGTGGGCGCCGACGCGCTGCTCATCGGCGTGGGCCCGGGGGCGGCCTGCACGAGCCGCGAGGTGCTCGGCCTCGGCGTGCCGCAGGTGACGGCGACGGCGGATGCGTCGGCCGCGCGCGACTTCCACTACAAGCAGACGGGCCGCTACGTCCCGATCATCACCGACGGCGGCATGACCACGGGCGGCGACGTGTGCAAGGCGTTCGCCTCGGGTGCCGATGCCGTGATGATCGGCTCCGCCTTCGCGCGCGCCACGGAAGCGCCGGGACGCGGCTACCACTGGGGGATGGCCACGCCGCACGCCAACCTGCCGCGCGGCACGCGCATCCGCGTGGGCATCGCGGGGTCGCTGGAGCAGATTCTCTTCGGGCCCGCCTTCACGGAAGACGGCACGCTGAACCTCGTGGGCGCCATCCGCACGTGCATGGGCTCGGTGGGCGCGCGCACGATCCGCGAGCTGCAGCAGACGGAGCTCATCATCGCTCCCACCATCAAGACGGAGGGCAAGGTTTTCCAGCAGGCCCAGAAGCTGGGACGCCCTCGGTAGCAGGGCGCTGAAAACCGCCCATCTCCGTCGTTGGCTCGTCGCTCGCTCCCTGCGACGTAGGCGGCCTACGTCTCAGTCGCAAGCTCCTCGCCGCCTAGGATCTGGACGGTTTTGAGCGCCCTGCGCGTTTCTCGTGTACGGGCCCTCATATGAACCAGATCGTCATTCTCAATGCGGGGGGGCAGTATTGCCACCTCATTGCGCGACGTATTCGTGAGCTTGGGGTGCATGCGGTGGTGGCGGACATCGATCAGGCCGCGCATGCGTTCGCGGGGGCGCGGGGCATCATCATCTCGGGCGGCCCTGCC
>JBKKCN010000233.1:0-6576 GCA_046712525.1 Candidatus Rokuibacteriota bacterium | reverse complement strand
CGGTGGCCACGAGCACGGGCAGCAGCCCTTCCTTGAAGTCGTTCAGGATGCGCAGGCGCCGCTTCTGGTCCACGTCCCCCGTGAGCGCGCGCGCCTCCCAGCCGTTGCGGGTGAGCCGGTCCTCCAGACGCCGCGCCTCCTCGCGCGTGTTGGAGAAGATCAGGATGCGGTCGCTCGCCTCCCGGCGCAGGAGCCCCAGCAGGAGCGGGAACTTGTCCTCGCGCCCCACGTGGTAGAGCGTCTGCTCCACGAGCGCCACTGTCTTCTGCTGCGGCATGATCGTGATCTGCGCGGGGTTGTTCATGAACTCCCACGTCAGCTCCAGCACGCGGAAGGACAGGGTGGCCGAGAAGAGGAAGGACTGGCGCTTGTCGGGCGGCGGCAGCCGGCGCAGGATGAAGCGCAGGTCGGCGATGAAGCCCATGTCGAACATGCGGTCCGCCTCGTCGACGACGAGCACGTCCACGCGCCGCGGCGACCAGATGTGCTGCTTGAGGTAGTCGATGAGCCGTCCCGGCGTGCCCACCAGGATGTCGCAGCCCGCCGCCAGCGCCTCGCGCTGCTTGTTGTAGTCGATGCCGCCGTAGACGGCGAGCGTGCGCAGCCCCGTGAAGCGGCCGAGCAGGTGCGCGTCCGACTCGATCTGCACCACGAGCTCGCGCGTGGGCGCGATGACGAGCACGCGCGGCGCGGACTCCCGCGAGGGCGGCGAGGGATGGCGCAGGAGCCGGGTGAAGGCGGAGATCAGGAAGGCAGCCGTCTTGCCCGTGCCCGTCTGCGACTGCCCCGCCACGTCCTTGCCCTTGAGCGCCAGCGGCAGCGCGGCTTCCTGGATGGGGGTGGCGGTCACGAAGCCCGCCTCACGGATGCCCTGCATCACCTCGGCCGGCAGGTCGAGGGAGTTGAAGTCCAGCGGGCCGCCGGAAGTCATACGGGCGTGGGCGCCGTGGGCACGTCCACCGGCGGCGCCGGGCGGCGGCGGCCGAAGATGCGCGCGGAGATGATGCCGATCTCGTAGAGCAGGATGAGCGGCCCCGCCATCAGCGCCTGGTTGAACATGTCCGGCGTGGGCGTGAGCACGGCAGCGGTCACGAAGGCGCCGAGGACCGCGTACTTGCGGTTCTTCGCGAGCATCTTCGGGGTCACCACGCCCATGCGCGACAGCAGCGTGATGGCAAGCGGCAGCTCGAAGACGGCGCCGAAGGCCACCGTGAACTTGAGCAGGAAGTCCACGTAGCTGCCGATCGAGATCATCGCCTGCAATCCCTGCCGCTCGTAGGAGAGCAGGAACGCAATGGCGAAGGGGGTGACGACCTTGAGGGAGAAGGCGCCGCCGCCGATGAAGAGCAGAGAGCCCACGATCACGAAGGGCGCCGCGTACTTGCGCTCCTGCTTGTGCAGGCCGGGGGCGACGAAGGCCCACACCTGGTAGAGGATTCCGGGGGCGGCGATGAAGAGGCCCACGATCATGGCCACCTTCATCTGGACCCAGAAGCCTTCCGTGAGCGCGAGGAAGACGAGGTTGTGGCCGCTCTCGCGCACGGGCTTGGCGAGGTAGTCGACGATTTGCTGGCTGAAGGGCAGCGCGATGCCGAGGCCGATGAGCACCGCGATGAGCGAGCGCACGATGCGCACGCGCAACTCGCCCAGGTGCTCCATGAACGGCATCTTGTCGTCGACCGACCGCGCCATCGTTACCAGCCGGTCACGAGATGCTGGAGGGCGCCCACGCCACGGCCGGCCTGGAAGCCCTCCCGGATGGCCGCCGTCACGTACGCCTTGGCTTCGCGCACGGCGTGGGGAAGCGCGCGGCCGTGGGCGAGGCCGGCGGCAATGGCGGAGGAGAACGTGCAGCCGGTGCCGTGCGTGCTCGTGGACTCGAGACGGGGCCCGGGAAAGCGCGTGAGCTGGCGGCCGTCCCACAGCAGGTCTGTCGCGCTGTCCTTGAGGTGCCCGCCCTTCACCAGCACGTGCCGGGCGCCCAGGGCCAGGATGCGGCGCGCGGCCTCTTCCATGTCGCTCTCGGTGGCCACGATCATGTTCGCGAGCGCGCCCGCCTCGTGGAGATTCGGGGTCACCACCGCCGCCAGCGGCAGCATCTCGCGCACGAGGGCGGTGCGCGCCTCCGGCTCCAGAAGGGCGTCGCCGGACTTCGCGATCATGACGGGGTCGAGCACGATGCGCTCGGAGCCATACGCCTTCAGCCGGCCCGCCACCGTGCTCACGATGGATGCCGTGGACAGCATGCCGACCTTGATGGCGTCAGCGCCGAAGTCGCTCAGCACCGCGTCCATCTGCTGCGCGACGAACTCCGCGGGCACGTTGTGGACCCCCGTCACGCCCACGGAGTTCTGGGCGGTGACCGCGGTGATGACCGACATGCCGAACACCCGGAAGGCCGAGAACGTCTTGAGATCTGCCTGGATGCCTGCGCCACCGCCGGAGTCGGAGCCGGCGATGGTGAGAGCCTTCGGAACGCTCATAGACGAACCGAGTATACCCTCACCCGCCGACGGGAATCACGAGCGCGAACTCGCCCTTGATGGGTGCCGCCGTCAGGCGCGCGAGATGCTCGGTGGCGGGCCCGCGCACGATCTCCTCGAACTGCTTGGTGAGCTCGCGGCCCACCACGATGGCCGTGTCGCCGAAGATCTCGCGGATCGCCTCCAGCGTGGCCACGATGCGGTGGGGGGACTCGTACACCACCACCGTCGTCTCCAGCGCGCGCAGCGCGGTGAGCCGGTTGAGCCGCTTACCCGGCTTCACGGGCAGAAAGCCCTCGAAGACGAAGCGGTCGGCGGGCAGCCCCGCCGCCGAGAGGAGGGTGGCCACCGCGGAGGCGCCGGGGACGGGGACCACGAGGATGCCGGCCGCGCGCGCGTCGCGCGCGAGCATGAATCCGGGATCGGAGATCCCGGGGGTGCCCGCGTCGCTCACGAGGGCGACGCTGCGGCCCTCCGCGAGCTGGCGCAGGAGCCGGGGCCCTTTCTGCGCCTTGTTGTGCTCGAAGTACGAGGTGGTGGGGGTGTGGATGTCGAAGTGCGTGAGGAGCATGCGCGTGCGCCGGGTGTCCTCGCAGGCGACGACGTCGACTTCCCGGAGGACGCGCAGGGCGCGCAGGGTGATGTCCTCCAGATTGCCAATGGGGGTGGCGACGACGAAGAGGGTGCCGCTCAGGCTACGCCGACTGCTCTTTGGCTTCCGACACGAGGACGGGACGCTCGTGATTGAGGATGACCTCGCGGGTGATGATGCACTCCTTGAGGTTCTGGATGGACGGCAGCTCGTACATGATCTCGAGCATGACGTCCTCGAGGATGGCGCGCAGGCCGCGGGCGCCCGTGCCGCGCTTGAGCGCTTCCTTGGCGATGGCGGCCACCGCGTCGTCGGTGAACTTCAGCCGGACCTTCTCGAGGTCGAAGTACTTCTGATACTGCTTGATGATCGCGTTCTTGGGCTCCTTCAGGATTCGCACGAGGGCGGCATCGTCGAGGTCGTGAAGGGTGGCGATGACGGGCAGCCGGCCCACGAACTCGGGGATGAGCCCATACCGCAGCAGGTCCTCGGGCTGGATCATGGCGAGCAGATCGCCCACGCGGCGCTCCGTGTGGCTCTTGATCTCAGCCCCGAAGCCCATCCCGGAGCGGCCCACGCGCGATTCGATGTTCTTGTCCAGGCCTACAAAAGCGCCGCCGCAGTTGAACTGGTCGTTCGAGGTGTCCACCTGAATGAACTCTTGATGGGGGTGTTTCCGCCCCCCTTGCGGCGGGACATTGGCGACGGTGCCCTCGAGGATCTTCAGCAGCGCTTGCTGAACGCCTTCCCCCGACACGTCGCGCGTGATCGACGGATTCTCGGACTTGCGCGCTATTTTATCGATCTCGTCGATGTACACGATGCCTCGCTCGGCACGCTCGACGTCGTAATCGGCGGACTGGAGCAGTCTCAAGATGATGTTCTCGACGTCCTCCCCGACGTAGCCGGCCTCGGTGAGGGTCGTCGCATCCGCGATCGTGAAGGGCACGCGCAGCATCTTGGCGAGCGTCTGCGCGAGCAGCGTCTTGCCGGAGCCGGTGGGGCCGATGAGGAGGATGTTCGACTTCTGCAGCTCCACGTCGCTGGCGTCGTTGCCGGACTCGATGCGCTTGTAGTGGTTGTGCACGGCCACGGAGAGGATCTTCTTGGCGCGCTCCTGGCCCACCACGTACTGGTCGAGGACGGTCTTGATCTCCGCGGGCTTGGGGAGGGAGCGGATCTCCCGCGACTTCTCCTCTTCCCACTCCTCCGCGATGATGTCGTTGCAGAGCTCGATGCACTCGTCACAGATGTACACGGTGGGGCCCGCGATCAGCTTGCGGACGTCGTTCTGACCCTTGCCGCAGAACGAGCACTTCAACGTCCCGTTGCCTTCGCGCGTCCGGCCCGCCATCGCCGTCCGAGTCCTACTTCTGACCCTGGGCGGCCGCCGTGAGCGCGCCCTGCTCGGTGACCGCACGTGTCGTGGGCTTGGAGGAGATCACTCCATCGACGATTCTATAGTCGCGCGCCTGCTCGGCGGTCATGAAAAAGTCCCGGTCCGTGTCCTTCTCGATCTTCTCCATGGCCTGGCCCGTGTGGAACATGAGGATGCGGTTGAGCTCCTCGCGCATCCTCAAGATCTCCTTGGCCTGGATGTCGATGTCGGTGGCCTGGCCCTGCACCCCGCCCAGCGGCTGGTGGATCATGATGCGCGCGTGGGGCAGCGAGAAGCGCTTGCCCTTGGCGCCCGCGCACAGCAGCAGGGCGCCCATGGAGGCCGCCTGCCCCATGCAGATGGTGGAAATCGCGGGCTTCACGTACTGCATGGTGTCATAGATGGCCATCCCGGCCGTGACGGAGCCACCGGGGGAATTGATGTAGAGATAGATATCCTTGTCCGGATCTTCCGCCTCCAGGAACAGCATCTGGGCGATGACGAGGTTGGCGAGCTCGTCCTCGATGAAGGTGGGCAGGAAGATGATCCGCTCCTTGAGCAGGCGCGAGAAGATGTCGAAGGCGCGCTCGCCGCGCGGGGTCTGCTCGATGACCATCGGAACCAAAGGCATGCAGGACTCCTTGTTGACCGCTTATGCGTGCGTCTTCGCGTGTTCGATGAGGAAGTCGAGGGTTTTGCGTTCGCGCAGCCCGAGCCGGAGCGCTTCGAGGTCGCCGCTCTTTTCCATCATACGCCGCACCGCGAGCGCGGGGCGCTCACCGGCGGCGGCGATCTTCTCCACCTCGGCCTCCACCGCCTCGTCGGGCACGGCGATGGCTTCCTTCTCGGCGATGGCTTCCAGCAGCAGCGAGCGCCGGACCGCCTGCTCGGCGGCGGGCCTCATCTCGGTGATGAGCTTGCCGTAGTCCCACTGCACCCGGTCGGGGTCGAGGCCCTGGCGCCGCATCCGCTCACGCGTGTGCTCCACCTGGTGCGCGACCTGACGCATGACCATGGCGTCGGGCACCGTGAACGGGTGACGGGCGAGGGCCGCCTCCACCACCTTGTCCTCGAGCGCGCGCCGCTCGTCCGCCGTGCGCCGCGCCTCCAGCTGCCGGCAAACCTCGGCGCGCAGGGCGTCGAGCGTCTCGAACTCGCCGCCCACCGACTTCGCGAAGTCGTCGTCGAGGGCCGGCAGCCGTTTTTCCTTCACCTCGCTCACCTTCAGGGTGGCGGTGCCGCCCTTGCCGCGCAGCGTCTCCATGCGGTGGTCGTCGGCGAAGCGCAGCGCGACCTGCCGCTCGTCACCCGCCTTCATGCCGGCGGCCGCCTCGTCGATCTCGGGCAGCACGCTGCCCGCGCCCACGTCGAAGGCGTAGCCGGTGGCCTGGGTGGGATCGTGGTCGTCGGGCGCCAGCGTGTAGTCCACGACGACGCGATCACCGGTGGCGGCGGGGCGGTCGACGCTCGTGAACTCCGCCTGCTGCTCGCGCATGTGGCCGAGCGCCTCGTCAAGCTCGGCGTCGGTGATGGGCGCGGGCGCGTGCTCGAGTTCGAGGCCGCGGTAGTCCCCGAGCGTGATCTCGGGCTTGACTTCCACCACCGCCACGAACGACAGCGGCGAGTTCTCCTCGAGAGTGACGTCCTGCAAGTCAGGCTCGTTGACGGGATCGATGCGCGCCTCGGTGAGCGCCTGGCGATAGACGTCGGGGATGAGATGCTCGGCCACTTCGCGCCGCACGTCGTCGGAGAAATGCAGCTTCACGAGTGAGCGCGGCACGTGGCCCTTGCGGAAGCCGGGCAGCCGCGCCTGCTTCTGCACGCGCCCGTACGCACGCTCCCACTCCTTCTGGACCACGTCGACGGGGGCCTCGACGGCGAGGCGCCGCTTACACCCTTCGATCTCTTCGACGGCGACCTTCAAGAACCCACCGCGCTCACGATCGTCATCGATTCTCCGAGCTGGTGCGAGAGGGGGGAGTTGAACCCCCAAGGGCTTTAGGCCCACTGGATCCTAAATCCAGCGCGTCTGCCAGTTTCGCCACTCTCGCAGAGGATAGGCGCGAAATCCGCCGCGAGTGAAGCATACCTAGGTCGCCCGAAAGCCGCAAGGACAGCCGCGT
>JBKKCN010000232.1:0-3933 GCA_046712525.1 Candidatus Rokuibacteriota bacterium | reverse complement strand
AGCTGCTGTGCGCGGCCAAGGGCACCAAGCCCGAGTACATGAGCGAGGAAGAGATGAAGTGGATGTTCGCGGAGGGCGACAAGGTCGTCTATCCCGAGGTGGTGCGAAAGCCGGAGCAGCGCTGAGCCCTGCTGAGCTTTGTCGGGAGTCGCCTTCTCCATCTGGGCGCCACGCTCCTGCTCGTCAGTGTGGTGGTGTTCGTGCTGCTTCGTCTCATGCCCGGCGACCCCCCCGAGGTGCTCGCGGGCCAGGATGCGAGCCCGGCGCTGGTCATGGAGATCCGGGCGCGCCTCGGCCTCGACCGTCCCATCCCCGTGCAGTACGCGATCTACCTCAAGAACGTCGCCCGGGGTGATTTCGGCCGCTCCATCCGCAGCAAGCAGCCGGTAGCGGAGGAGATCGCCAGCCGCCTGCCCGCCACGCTGCTGCTGGGGGGGACTGCCATCGGCATCGCGTTCGTCGTTGGCCTCGGGCTCGGCATGACAGCGGCGGTCTTCGAGGGACGGGCGGTGGACGTGCTGCTGCTCCTCTTCGCGCTTCTCGGTGTCTCCGCGCCCGTGTTCTGGATCGGCCTCGTGATGGTGCTCGTGTTCGCCGTCCATCTCGGCGTGCTGCCGGTGGGGGGCAGCGACGGGTGGGAGTCGCTCGTGCTGCCCGCGGTGACGCTCATGCCGAACAGCCTCGCCGTCTTCGCGCGGCTGTCGCGCTCGACGCTGCTCGAGGTCTTCAACGAGGACTTCGTGCGCACGGCGGTGGCCAAGGGACTGCACCGCTCGCGCGTGCTGTGGCGTCACGCCATGCGCAATGCGCTCATCCCGCCCGTGACCATGGCCGGGCTCGAGTTCGGCCGGCTCCTCGGCGGCGTCATCGCGGTCGAGATCATCTTCGCGTGGCCGGGCGCGGGCAAGGCGCTCGTGGACGCCATCGCCACGCGCGACTTTCCGATGGTGCAGGCGCTCACGCTCACGTTCGCCGCCCTCTTCGCCCTCCTCAACGTTGCCGTCGATGTCCTCAATGGACTCATCGATCCCCGTATCCGACGCGCCTGACTTCCGGCCGCGGGCCGGTGTCCGGCGCTCGCCGCTGCCGCTCACGGGGCGCGTCGGTCTCGTCATCGTGATCGCCCTGCTGCTGGCGGCGGTGGCGGGGCCCAGCGTCACGCAGGATCCATACGCGCAGAATCTCGCGCGCTCACTGGAAGGCCCGAGCGGCCACCACTGGCTGGGCACCGATCAGCTCGGGCGCGACCTGCTCGCCCGGCTCGTCCTCGGCTCGCGGTTTTCGCTCTCGATCGGCCTCGGCGCCACCTTGCTGGGTCTCGTGGTCGGCGGCACCGCGGGGGTGCTGGGCGGTTACCTGGGTGGGATCGTCGACGCCATCGTCATGCGGGTGGTCGATCTCCTGCTGACGTTTCCCGGTATCCTGATCGCGCTCATGGTGGTGGCGGTGACGGGAACGGGACTTGCCAACGTCGTGGTCGCCGTCGGCCTCCGGGGCGTGCCCGTCTTCGCGCGCGTGGCGCGTGCCTCCACGCTGGTGGCGCGCGAGCACGACTCCGTCACGGCGGCGCGCGCCCTCGGGGCGTCCACGCCGCGGCTGCTCGCGCGTCACGTCGTGCCCGCCCTCGCGAACTCACTCGTGGTGCTGGCCGCGCTGCAGGTGGCCACCGCCGTCCTCGTCGGCTCCACCCTGTCCTTCCTCGGCCTCGGAGTGCCGCCGGAGACGCCGGAGTGGGGCGCGATGCTGAACGGCGGCCGGCGCTACATGCTTCAGCAGGGCCAGCTCGTGATCTATCCTGGCCTCGCCATCATGCTCACGATCCTCGGCATCAACCTCTTCGGCGACGGCCTGCGCTCGGCCCTCGACCCGCGGCGCACGCGCGGCCGACTTCTCGACTAATACCCCAAGGAGACTCCCATGCTGCGATGCCTGCTGCTGTTGCTCACCGCTCTCCTCGCCTCCGGCGCTCTCGCGGCCGCGCAGGACAAGCCGCTCACGGTGCTGCTGCCGCTCGAGTTCGCGGATATGGATCCCGGCGAAATCCTGAGCGGCGATCAGTCGATGGTCATGTACCACGTGTACTGCCGCCTCTACACGTTCAACGAAAGCATGGAGCCCGTGCCCGACGTGATCACGCAGGAAAGCGTGAGCGCCGACCAGAAGACGTGGACGCTGCGCCTGCGCAAGGGCGTGACCTTCCACGACGGCAGCCCCGTCACCGCGCAGGCGGTGAAGTACACCATCGAGCGCATGCGCAAGAAGGGCGGCTCGCAGCGCGTGCTCTTCCAGGCCATCAGCGAGATCCGCACCGACGGCGACGACACGGTGGTGCTCGTCACGCAGAAGCCGTTCCCGAGCCTGCGCAACAGCCTCGCGCATCCCAACGCGGGCCTGATCCCCGAGAAGGTCGACACGCAGCTCGGCGACCGCTTCGGGGTGCAGCCCGTGAGCTGCGGGCCCTACGTGTTCAAGGAGTGGATCCGCGGCGCCCGCATCATCACCACCCGCAATCCGAAATACTACGGGCCCACGCCGGCCTTCGAGACGATCCGCTTCGACTTCGTGCCGGAGGTGACCACGCGTCTGTTCATGGTCCAGAAGGGCACGGGCGACGTCGCCCTGCGGCTCGGCCCCGCCGAAGCCAAGAAGCTCGAAGGCAGCAAGGTCAAGGTGCTCCGCATCGAGGGGCGCAACATGTTCTACGAGCTGAACACGACGGCGGCTCCCACCAGCGACCTGCGTGTGCGGCAGGCGATCAATCACGCCGTCGACAAGAACGCCATCATCCAGAAGGTGCTCCAGGGCGCGGGCTCCCCGTCCACCTCCGTGCTGGAAAAAATGCTGTGGGGCCACAAGGAGACGGGCACGTACGCGTACAATCCGGACAAGGCCCGCCAGCTGCTGAAGGAAGCGAACGCGACGAACGCCAAGGTCGTCGTGCTCTCACCGGAGAACCGGTACCTGCTCGACAGCCAGGTGTCGCAGGCGGTGGCGGGCTATCTCAAGGCGGTCGGCCTCGACGTCGAGCTGAAAGTCGTGGGCGACTGGCCGGGATACCTCGACACCGCCAAGAAGCGGGAATTCCACCTCTTCATGCTGGGCTGGGGCGGCTCCACGGGTGATCCCGATCAACTTCTACAATCCGTCTTTCACTCGCGGCGCGCGGGCGTGCTCTGGAATCTCCAGGGCTACAAGAACCCGGCCGTCGATGAGCTGATCGACAGCGGCGCCTCCACCTTCGATCCTGTCAAGCGCCGGGCCATCTACGCGGACGTCCAGAAGCGCCTCTTCGACGACGCCCCCTGGCTGTTCATGTACCGGGCCACGAACTTCACCGGCATCAGCGATCGCGTGAAGGAGATCTACACGCTCTCAGGCCCCGAGTTCCACTACCTCTTCCCGATCCCGAAGTGACTACTCGACGACGGCGATGGCGTCCATCTCTACGAGATATTCGGGGGAGGCGAGCTCGGTGACGCCGATGGCGACGGCGGCGGGCCAGTCGGGGCCGAAGAAGTCCTCGCGCATCTTGTCGAGCAGCGCTTTCTCTTTCATGTTCGTCAGGTAGAGCGTGATGCGCACCACGTCTTCGGGCTTGGCGCCCACGGCGGCGAGGGCGGCGCGCGTGTTCACCAGCGCCTGGCGGAACTGCGCCTGCAGATCGTTCTTCACCAGAGCGCCGTCGGGAGCACGCCCCACCGCGCCCGACATGAAGACGAGATTGCCCGCGCGCACGACCTGCGCGTAGGGCGCCCGCGGCCGCGGCAGATCCTTGTGCTCCTTGATGACGATCTTCTTCATCTCCGTCCTCTCAGGGTGCGCTCGGCCACCGGGGGTTGAGCAGCTCGAATTCGATCTCGAGGTCGGCGTCGCCGATGACGCCGCTGATCGCGATCGCCGTGCCCACGAACCCGGCGTCAGGCAGGTACTTCC
>JBKKCN010000231.1:0-4432 GCA_046712525.1 Candidatus Rokuibacteriota bacterium | reverse complement strand
GGGTGCTCGCCGCGGTTGAAGACGTAGACGCGGTCCTTGCTGTCGCAGGCGACCGCCGCCGCGTCCTTGAATTCCCATCCGTCGGGGAGCTTGGCCCAGTCCTCCACCACGCGGTAGCGGTGCTCGTCGTTTCCCAGAATGACAGACATCAGATGCCCTCCCTCGAAATCATCAGGCGGTGCCGAGCCGCCTGCATTCGCCGACGTACCAGTCCGCGATCTGGCCGCCGGCCATGAATACCGTGTCGCTGCGCGCGAGGAGCGTATCCAGGATGTCGCCGAAGAAGCCAATGCGGTGCGGCACACCGGTCAGGTGCGGATGCACCGGCAGCGTCAGCACCCGCGGCTGGCCTTCGCGTTCGATTTCGCGCTCGAAGGTCCGGATCGTCTGTTCGACGCGCAGCTTCATCTCGGTCGAGGAATGCTTCTCGATCGCATACACCACGCTGTCGTTCAGTTCCAGGCCGTAGGGCATCGCGATCATGCGGCCGTGCTTCGTATCCAGCCACGTGGGCAGGTCGTCGATCACCCACTGGTGCACGTACTCGATTCCGGCCTCCTTGAGCAGGTCGGGCGTATCGAAGGTCTCCGACCAGCCCGGGCTCATCCAGCCGCGCGGCCGCTTGCCGGTGTAGGCCTCGAGCGCTGACAGCGCGCCGTGGATCAGCCCGCGCTCGTCGCTCTCGCCGCCGAGCGAGCGCTGGTGGATGCCGTGGCCGACGAATTCCCAGCCCGCGTCGCGCACGGCGCGCGCGAGATCGGGATAGATCTCCAGCACGCTGGCGTTGATGCTCGCGCTCACCGGCAGCTTCCGGTCGCTCAGCACCTGCAGCAAGCGCGGCATGCCGCAGCGGTTGCCGTATTCCGACCAGCTAAAGTTCGCGATGTCGGGGATATGAGAACGGCCATGCGGCGGAACCACGATCGTGCGCGGCATCGGCTGGTCGAACTGCCAGTATTCGATGTTCACCACGACGTGCACGATCAGCGGTTTGCCCCCGGGCGGCTGCAGCCTCGCGCGCGCGCTGGACATTTCGTAGGGAATCCGCGGATTGGATAGAGCCGATGCGGCGGCAGATGAAGGGCTCATTGAGTTCTCCGGGTGTTTCATCGAATGCGGCACGCTGCCGTGGTTTGCAATGTCCTGCTCAGCCTCGGACGGCAGTCCGCACCGCCTCGGCCAGCGCCGCATCGTCCTCGGGCCGCAAGGCCTGGGGATCGACAATCAGAATCCCCTTGGCGGCGAAGCGCTCCGAGAGATGCACCGGAGTGGGGGCGGCCTGAAGCCGGCGGCTCAGCGTGAGGGCGTCGAGGTCCCCGACCGAAAGGTGAAGCTGCGGCACGCGACCGGTCTCTCGTGCAGGCACGATCCGCTTGGCAACACCGTGCAGATCGCCGAGCGCCCTCGCGATGCGCTCGAGCCGCGCCTCGAGCGCCGCGTTCGAGGCCGCGTCGTCGGCAGCGGCGAAGCGCTCGAGCGCGACGAGCAGACCGACGATCTCCTCCTTGCCCACCTTGAAACCGCGCCCGAGGCCGTGGTGCGGCACGCCCCTGAGCGCGGCGCGGTCGATGAGCTCGGGCGGCGACCAGGTCTCGGGCGAGACATCCATGTCGAGCTGCTGCACGAGCGCCGCGCCGACGAGATCGCGGCGCCCCGCGAGAATGCCCGAGGCCTGGGGCCCGCCGATCGCCTTGCCGCCGGAAAAGGCGACGAGGTCGGCGCCCAGCTCGAAAAAACTCCGGAGATTGGATTTCGGCGGCAGTTGCGCGGCCGCGTCGACGATCACCGGAATGCCGCGTGGCCCGCACACCGCGACGACCGTCGGCAGCTCGCCTGCGCTCGCCGGGTTCGCGGCGAAGGCGAACGCCGCAGTGCGCGACGTGATTGCCGACTCGATCTCCCAGGGTTCGAGGCCGCGCACTCCCGCGCCGGTGCCGCGGTCGTTGTGGCCGAGGTCGACGATGCGTGCGCCCGAGGCGCGAAGCGCGTGCGCGTAGCCGGTGTAATGCGTGCGCAACAGCAGGATCTCGTTGGCGAAGCCCTCGGCGTGCGGCAGCGCCGCCATTTTCGCGATGTCCCAGCGCGTCATTGCCGCCGCCGCGGCGAGCGTGAGCGCGGCGGCGGCGCCGGTAGTCACGATGCCTGCCTGCGCGCCGGTGACGCGGGAAATCGTGCGGCTCGCCGCCTCCTGCAACTCCGCGATATCGACCGAAGCGCGCGCCGCGGCGGCCATCGCGGCCACGACCTCCTCGTCCATCAGCGCGCCGCCCAGCCGGGTGAGCGTTCCGGCCGCGTTGATGCGGCGCTTCACGCCGAGCGAAGCGTAAATGTCCTGTTTCATGGGCCAGGCAAATATATAGTAAGGCATGGACCCGATCGCCTTAGAGCTCTTCAAGAACGCCATCTTCTCGATCGCCGACGAAATGGCGCTCACCGTGCTCCGCACGACCTACTCGGGCGTGCTCAAGGACAACATGGATTACTCGACCGGATTTGCCGACGCCGAGGGCAAGCTCGTCGCGCAAGGCCTGACGCTCCCCGGGCACCTCGGCTCGGTGCCCACCGCGATGGCGTCGATCATGCGCCACTACCGCGACGACATCCGCGAGGGCGACGTCTTCATCATGAACGACCCGTTCGACGGCGGCATGCACCTGCCGGACATCTTCGTCTTCAAGCCGTTGTTCCACGAAGGCGAGCGCCTCGCCTTCGCCTGCACGGTGTGCCATCACACCGACGTCGGCGGGCGCGTCGCGGGTTCGAACGCCTCGGACTCGACCGAGATCTATGCCGAAGGGCTGCGGATCGCCCCCCTCAAGCTCTACGAGGAGGGCCGCCTCAACCAGACGATCATGACCTTCATCGAGAGGAACGTGCGCCTCCCGGTGAAGGTGTTCGGCGACCTCCGCGCGCAGCTTGCCGCCTGCCATATTGCCGAAAAACAGTTCGCGGAACTGGTCGCGAAGTACGGCGCCGAGCAGACCAGGCTCTGCATGCGCGAGACCATCGATTACGCCGAGCGGCTGACGCGCGCCGCGCTCGAGGAGCTTCCGGACGGCGAGTGGAGCTTCGAGGACTGGATCGACGACGACGGCGTCGATTACGGCAAGTCGATCCGCCTTTTCGTGACGATCCGCAAGAAGGGCGGCCACATGGTGGTCGATTGGACGGGAACGGCCCCGCAGGTGAAAGGCGCGATCAACAACACGCTGTCCTTCACCAAGGCGGCGTCCTACACCGGTGTGCGCTCGGTGCTGCCGCAGGGCATTCCGAACAACGAAGGCGTGTTCCGCGCCATCGAGGTGATCTGCCCGCCGGGAACCGTCGGCAACGGCGTGCTCCCCGCCGCCTGCGCCGCGCGCGGGCTCACGGGTTTTCGCATGACCGACTGCATGTTCGGCGCGCTCGCCATGATGCTCCCGGATCGCGTCAAGGCCGCCGGCGACGGCGGCAACACCGGCGTTTCGATCGGCGGCTACGACGCCGGGCGCAAGCCTTTCATCTATGTCGACTTCACCTGCGGCGCATGGGGCGCGCGTCCCTGGGCCGACGGGCTCGACGGCAACTCGCACATGTTCGCCAACATGGCCTCGCACTCCGTGGAAGTGACGGAGTGTGAGCACCCGATCCAGCTCCTCGCCTACGAGTTCGTGCCCGACAAGGCGGGCGCGGGGAAATATCGCGGCGGCGTGCCGTTCCGCCGTGACTATCGCTTCCTCGAAGAGGAAGGCGTCCTGCAGGTGCGCTCCGACAGGCGCACGCACCGGCCCTTCGGCCTTTACGGCGGCAGCCCCGGCATGCCTTCCGAGAACTATCTCGATCCCGACGCCGAAAACCGGATCCTGCCGAGCAAATTCACCATGACCATCCGGCGCGGCGACGTTTTCCGGCACGTGCTCGCCGGCGCCGGCGGGTGGGGCGACCCGCTCGAGCGTGATCCCGCGGCGGTGCTGCGCGATGTGCGCAACGAGCTGCTCTCGCCCGCGAAGGCGGCAGCGGACTACGGCGTCGTCATCGTTGACGGAAAAGTCGACGCCGCGGCCACTGCGAGGCGGCGCGCCGAGATCCGCGCCGCGCGCGGCTGGCGCGAGGTGCCGAAGGTGCAGTGGGAGGATCCGCTGCCGCGCAAGCGCGCGGCTGCCTAGGCATGGCGAGCTACCGCGTCGGTGTCGACGTCGGCGGCACCTTCACCGATATCGTGCTGCTCGGCTCCGACGGCACGATCCACACCAAGAAGATCTCCTCGAGCGTCGAGAACTACGCGCAGGCGATCGTCGACGGCCTCACCGAGGTGTTCCGCGAGACCGGCCTTGCCGGCCGCGATATCGAGGAAATGCGCCACGGCACCACCGTCGCATCGAACGCGATCCTCGAGCACAAAGGCGCGCGCGTGGGGCTCATCACGACGAAGGGTTTCAGAGACGTGCTGGAG
>JBKKCN010000230.1:0-3362 GCA_046712525.1 Candidatus Rokuibacteriota bacterium | reverse complement strand
GCGTCCCACGGGTTACGCGCGTGCCCGTAGTGGACGTTCAGGCCTTCGGGCCCGTACGCGAACTCGTGCATGTTGAGCTTGCCGAGCACGATGGCGCCCGCCGCGCGCAGGCGGCGCACGACGGTGGCGTCGTGGGCCGGCACGTGGTCCTTGAGGATGAGCGATCCGCCGGTGGTGCGCACGCCGCGCACGTCGAAGAGATCCTTGAGCGCGATGGGCACGCCGTGCAGCGGCGCGAGCGGCCCGCCCGCCGTGACTGCCGTCTCCGCCGCGCGCGCGGCCTCGAGGGCGGCGTCGCCGCACACGGTGATGTACGCGCGCAGGCTGTCGAGGCGCGCGATGCGATCGAGATGCTCGCGCACGACCTCCACTGGCGAGATCGCCCGCGTGGCAATCAGACCGGCGAGATCCGTCATCGACGTGAAGGCGAGATCGGCCACGTCAGATCGCCGTATAACGCGTGGCGGCCTCCACACCGTCAAGGGGCAGCGCCTCGAGCGCGGCCAGCAGCGCGCGGGTGGCTTCCACGGCGGGAAGGATCGCCTCCAGCTCGGCGTCGTTCCAGTCGAAGCCGGCGAGACGCGCGGCGCGACGCAGCGAGGCCAGGTCGTGCGTCGTGTCCATGCGGCCGAGCATAGGGCTGTGGCATGCTCTTGGCAAGGAACCCTCGTGATTCGCCGCCGCGTCTTCTGGCTCACCCTCATCGCTGCTCTCGCGCTCGCCATCGTCGTGGCGGGCGCCGTGGGCGTCTACTTCCTGCCCCAGGTCGTGCGCCAGGTCGCCATCACGGCTATCGGCGCCGCCACCGGCCGCAAGGTCGCCATCGACGCCGTCGACGTCGATGTTTCCACCGGCCGCTTCACCGTGCGCGGCTTTCGGCTTGCTGACCGCGATTTTCCGGAGCCGCTCGCGACCTTCGACCGTCTCGAAGGCCGGCTGCACCGGCGCTCGCTGCTGCGGCTCCACATCTGGTTCGAGCACCTCACGCTCGTCAACCCCACCGTCCACATCGTGCGCACGGGTCCGGGCACCTTCAACATCTCCGATCTCTTCGGCGGGAAAGGATCGAAGCCGCTCGACATCACCATCGACCACTTCGTGATCAGCGGCGGCACCGCCGTGCTCGACGACCGCGTGATCGCGCCCGCGCGCACGTGGAGATCGGAGAACATCACGCTGGACGCGCGCAACGTGGCCACCCTGCGCGAGGGCGGCACCGCCACCGCGTCCACCATCGTGCAGGGCGCTCCCGTCACCGTGAGCGTGGAGGACCTGCGCCTCTATCCCGTCCATCTGCGCGCCCAGGTCACCCTCGGCGTGGCCGATCTCTCGCTCCTGCGGCTGTACCTGCCGCCGGCGGCGCCGGTGGCGCTGCAGCGCGGCCTCGTCACCGCGGGCATCAGCCTCGTCCACGACGCGCGCGAGGGCACGCGCCTCAGCATGGGCGCGCGGGTCACCGGCGTCGTGCTCACCCGGCGCGGGCAAGACGTGCCCTTCTTCACCTCCCCCGAGCTGTCGGTGACCGTCAACGACCTCGTGATGAAGGCGGGCGGCGTGGCCCTCGCGCGCGCGGAGGTCGACGGCGACGCTACCGTCGTCGACGGAGGCGTGGCGCCACCCGCACAATTCCATCTCACCCGTCTGCGCCTCGCCGCCGGCGATGTCACCTGGCCCGCCACGCAGCCGGGGCGTGTGAGCCTCGCCGCCACCCTCGGCGGAGGCGGCGCGCTCGATGTCACCGGCAGCGTGCGCCCCGCTCCACGCTCCGCGCATCTCAACGTGCGGCTCACGTCCGTGCCGTTCGCGCCCTTCGCCAGATACCTGCCCCTCACCGGCCACGTCGACGGCCTCGCGAACGCGGACGTGGCCATCGTGGCCACCTTCGACGCGCCCTTCGCCATCCGTGCCACCGGCACCGCCGCGTTGCAGGGAGTCACGCTCGAGGACGACACGCGCACCGACGCCGACCGGCCCCGTCTCACCGTCGCGCGCACGACGGCCACGGGGCTCGAGTACGAGTGGCCCGCGCGTGCGAAGGTGGGCCGGCTGCACGTGGTGAAGCCCGTCGTCGTCCTCGAGCGCGACGCGCAGGGCGAGTTCCCCCTTCGCGGTCTGTTCACGCGCCGGCGCCCGCCCGCCACGAGCGGCGGCGCGCCGCCGCCGGAATCACGCGCGCCCACCGACGTCGTCATTACCGAGCTCGTGGTGGAGGGCGCCGCGATTACCGCCATCGACCGCACGGTCTCTCCCGCGCACCGTGTCTCGCTGACGGGGACGAACCTGTCCGTCCGCGACGCGTCGTGGCCGACGCGCGGCCCGGCCACGGTACGCCTGAGCACTCCGCTGCCGGGCGGTGGCGACCTTCGTGCCGAGGGCACCGTGAACCTTGATCCGCAGGAGGGTCAGCTTCGCGTGAACGTGCGCGGCGCTGACGTCGCGCAGGCGCAGCCGTACCTGCCCATCGCCGCCCGCGTGAAAGGCACTGCGGGCGCCGACGTGATGGTGGCGGGCACGCTCACGCCGTTGCGGCTGAGCGTGCGCGGCGACGCCACTCTCAGCGATATGACGGTCGCCGACGGCGATCGCCCGCTCCTCGGCGCCGAGCACGCGGAGGCCAGGGACATCGAGCTGCAGTGGCCGGGACGGCTGGCCATCGACCGCCTGCGTGTGCGCAAACCACGCACCGTCGTCGAGCGCGACCAGCACGGCGTGCTGTCGCTGCAGACGCTTCTCACTCGCCGCGTGGCGGCGGCCGCCGTCCCGCCCACTCCGGACGCGGCCGCCGCGCCGGCGCTCGCGCTCTCGATCCGTGACACCATCATCGAGGACGCCGTCACCGTGGTGGTGGACGACTCCGTTCGTCCCGCCGCGCGCTTCGAGATCCCGCGCGCGCGCCTCGCCGTGCAGAACTTCGCGTGGCCGTCCACCCAACGTGCGCAGGCCCAACTCAAAGCGAGCCTCCCCGCCGGCGGCGAGCTCGACGCCGTCGGAACCTTCGTGGTGGACCCGGCGCAGGTCAACCTCAAGATCACCTTGCGGTCCGCCGACGTCACGCCGGTGCAGCCGTACCTGCCCATCGTGGGCCGCGTGGCGGGCAAGGCGGACGCCGACGTCACCCTGGCGGGCACGCTGAACCCGCTCCGGGTCCGGGTGCGCGGCGACGCCTCCCTCGTGGGGCTCGTGTTCGCCGATCGCGATCGCCCGCTGCTGACCATACAGCGGGCGGCGGTGACGGGCATCGACGCGCGGTGGCCCGACCGCGTCGCCATCGACCGCATCCACGTGATCAAGCCATGGGCGGCTGTCGAGCGAGACCGCCGCGGCGTCTTCTCGCTGCGCGCGCTCTTCGAGCCCCCCACGCC
>JBKKCN010000229.1:0-7632 GCA_046712525.1 Candidatus Rokuibacteriota bacterium | reverse complement strand
CAGCCACAGCGCGGCCGACCCCAGCAGCGCCCAGAACGCCTGCTTCTTCAGGAAGAAGTACGGATCGTGAAAGCGGTCGGCGGCGACGATCGCGCTCGCCGAGTACACCATCACCACGCCTGCCGACAGCAGCACCACCGCCACCCCGAACAGCCACATGTCGGGCGTCAGCTTGCGGGGCATCAGTTTTTCACCTTGCCTGAATTTTTTGACATGGGGGCGAGCGGGCGCCGCTCCGCCCCCAAGCCCCCCCAGCGGACGTAAATAATGGTCATGCGAGCTCTTCGACTAGGCGCTTGAAGACTTCGCCGCGGTGCTCGTAGTTGTCGAACATGTCGAAGGAGGCGCAGGCGGGCGAGAGGAGGACGACGTCGCCGGGGCCCGCCTTGGCGCGCGCGGCTTCGATGGCCGCGTGCATGGTGGGAGCGCCGGTGGTCGGGATGCCCACCGCTTCGAGAGCGTGGGCGATCTTGGGGCCGTCCTCGCCGATGATGACGGCGTGAACGACACGGCCGCGCGCAGCGGCCGCCAGCGGCGCCCACTCCTGGCCTTTGCCCTTGCCGCCCGCGATGAGGACGACTCGCTCGGGAAAGCTTTCCAGCGCCTTCACGGTGGAGGCGACGTTGGTGCCCTTGGAGTCGTTGAAGAACTGCACGCCCCGGATGTCGCGCACGAACTCGATCCGGTGCTCGACCGCCTGGAAGCGCCCCACCCCGCGCCGTACGGCATCGAAGGGGATGCCCATCCAGAGCGCGCACGCGGTGGCCGCGAGCACGTTCTCGACGTTGTGGGCGCCGCGCAGCCGGATCTCGCTCACGGGACAGATGTCGTCCACGTGGCCGTTGAGCTTGGCACGCACCCAGCCGTCGGCCACGAAGATGCCGTGGTCGAGCCGCCGGTGCCGGCTGAACCAGACGATGTGCGCCTGCGTGCGCGAGGCCAGCCCCGCCGCGCCCGGGTCGTCGGCGTTGAGCACGGCGCAGTCCGCCGCGGTCTGGTTGAGGAAGATGCGCGCCTTGGCGTCGAGGTAGTTCTCGAACGTGTAATGGCGGTCGAGGTGGTCCGGGGTCACGTTGAGGACGGCGGCCACGCGGGGCTGGAAGCTCTCGATCGTCTCCAGCTGGAAGCTCGACACTTCCGCCACCACGATGCCGTCGGCGGGGAACCCGGCGGCGCGGTCGCACAGCGGGGTGCCGATGTTGCCGCCCACGAACACCGGCCGCGGCTGCTCGGCAAGCAAGGCGGCCGTGAGCGACGTGGTGGTCGTCTTGCCGTTGGTACCGGTGATCGCGATGGTGGCGGCTTCCATCGCCCGCCATCCGAGCTCCAGCTCGCCGATGACCGGCACCCCGCGCGCGCGGACACTCGTGAGAGCGGGCGCGTCCACCGGCACGCCGGGACTGATGACGACGAGCTCGGCGCCGTCGAAGGCGGTGGACGCCGACGACCAGCGCACACCGAGGCCGACGAGCGCTTCCGCCTCGGGACCGAGCGCGTGCAGCGGCTTGTCGTCGGTGGCGGTCACGGAGGCGCGGGCGCCGTGCAGCAGGCGCGCGGCACCCACCCCGCTGCGCGCCATGCCGACCACGGTCACCCGCCGCCCCGCGAGCGACTCCAGATACCGCCGTCCTCGCGTCACCAAATCCACGTCCTCCAGCTCATAGGCAATCAATGCGCCTCTCCTACCGCAGCTTCAAAGTGGTGAGCGCCAGCAGCGCGAGGGCGAAGGAGACGATCCAGAAGCGGACGACGATCTTGGGCTCCGGCCAGCCGCTCAGCTCGTAGTGGTGATGCAACGGCGCCATGCGGAACACGCGCCGGCCCGTGAGCTTGAAGCTCGCCACCTGCACGATGACGGAGATCGCCTCCACCACGTAGAGGCCCCCGATGAGCGGCAGCAGCAGCTCGGCCTTCGTGAGCACGGCCAGCATCCCGATGCCGCCCCCGAGCGCCAGCGAGCCCGCGTCGCCCATGAAGACCTCCGCGGGATAGCAGTTGAACCAGAGGAACCCGATCGCAGCGCCGATGAGCGCTCCGCAAAACACGGTCAGCTCCCCCGCGCCTTTCACGTTGAGAATCTTCAGATAATCGGCGGCTCTGAAGTTGCCCGTCAGGTACGCGATGATGCCGAAGGCGCCGCCCGCCATGACGATGGGACCAACGGCGAGGCCGTCCAGGCCGTCGGTGAGGTTCACCGCGTTGGAGGCGCCGATCACCACCAGCATCGCGAACGGGATCCAGAGCCACCCCAGGTTGACGAGCCAGCCCTTCAGGAAGGGAATGGCGAGCACGGGCAGCCAGCTGTCCGGCGGCTGCCAGTACACGATCTGCAGCAGGCCCAGGGTGAGCACCACCTGCGCGAGCAGCTTCACGCGCGCCGGAATGCCGCGCTTCGTCCGCACCTTCGTCCAGTCGTCCCACATGCCGATGAGCCCGAAGCCCGCGATGGCCAGCATCGCCACCCACACGTAGCGGTTCCGCAGATTCGCCCACAGCACCGTGGAGCCGAGGATGGCGAGCAGGATGATGACGCCGCCCATCGTGGGCGTGCCCTGCTTCGTTTTCCGATGCCGTTCCGGCGTGTCCTCGCGGATCGTCTCTCCGCCCTGCTGCATCGCCTTGAGGCGGCGGATCAGCCACGGCCCCACGAGCAGGGAGATGACGAGCGCGGTGATCAGCGCCATGAAGGACCGGAACGTCAGGTACCGGAAGACGTTGAAGACGATGTGGTCCTTCGCCAGCGGCACGAGGAAGTGGTAAAGCATCCTCCATCCTCATTCGGACGACCTGTCGTCGGATCGGGCCAGTCGCGCCACGAGCGCGTCCACCACGCGCTCCATTCGCATGCCCCGCGAGCCCTTCACGAGCACGACGTCGCCGGGGGCCAGCCGCTTGAGAAGGTGCGCCACCGTGTCCTCGAACGTGGTCACCGCGTGCGCTTCCGCCAATCCGGCCTCGCGCGCGGCGTCCACCGCGAGCCGGCTCGCGCGCCCGAGCCCCACGAGCTCGTCCGCGGGCAGGGCCGCCACCAGGCGGCCGACGTCGCGGTGCGCTTCGTCGGAGCCGGCCCCGAGCTCGAGCATGTCGCCGAGGACGACGATGACGCGACGGCCGGCGCGATGCGCGGCGAGCGTGTCGAGCGCCGCCCGCACCGAGGACGGACTGGCGTTGTAGGTGTCATCCAGAATGCGAACGGCGCCCGCCTCGCGCCACACGCAGCGGCCGCGCACGGGCCGCGCCGCTTCCAGACCCCTCACGATGTCGCCCGCGGGCAGGCCGAGACCGACGCCCACCGCCGCCGCCGCCAGCGCATTGGCCACATTGTGCCGGCCCGCGAAGGCCAGGGTCACGGGGTTACGCTCGTGCGCGATCTCGAGCGTGAAGGTGACGCCGCGCTCGTCGTCGGTGGCGTCGCCCACCACGCGCACGTCGGCGCCGGCGTCACGCCCGAAGGTGAGCACGCGCGCGCGTGTGTCGCGCGCCATCCCCGCCACGCGAGGATCATCGGCATTGAGCACGACGAGGCCGTCGGACGGGATCGCGCGCACGAGATCCGCTTTTTCCTCCCTCACAGCCTCGATGGAGCCGAGGAACTCCGTGTGCACGGCCGCCACCATGGTCACCACCGCCACCGTGGGCGCCGCCAGCGCGGAGAGGGCGGCGATCTCGCCGGGGGCGTTGGTCCCGATCTCCAGCACCGCCGCCTGGTGCTCGGGCGTGAGCTGCAGCAGCGTGAGGGGCAGGCCCCACTGATTGTTGAAGCTCGACTGCGGCTTCAGCACGTTCCAGCGGGTGGCGAGCACGGCGCCGATCATCTCCTTCGTCGACGTCTTGCCGTTGCTGCCGGTGATGGCCACCACGGGAATGGAGAACTTCGCGCGGTGCCAGGCGCCGAAGGTGCCGAGCGCCCGCGTGGTGTCCTCCACGAGCACGAGCGGCACGGTGGCGGGTCCTTCGTCCGGCAGCGAGTGCACGACGACGCAGGCGGCGCCGCGGCCGGTGGCGTCGGCGAGGAAGGCATGACCATCGAGCCGCGGGCCGACGATGGCGAAGAAGGCCTCCCCCACGCCGAGCGTGCGAGAGTCGATGGACACCCCGCTCACCGTCACCGCGAGATCACCCGCCACCAGCGCGCCCTGCGTGGCCCGCACGATATCCTGGACGGTGAAGCCGGGCAGACGCCGGCTCATGACCCGCACTCCATCAGGATGTGACGCGCCACCTCGCGGTCGTCGAAGGGCAGCACGTCGGCGCCGACGACCTGGTAGCTCTCGTGCCCCTTGCCGGCGAGCACGACCGTGTCGCCGGGCCCGGCCCAGAGCAAGGCGGCGCTGATCGCGCTCCGCCTGTCCGCGACTTTCGCGTGTCGTTGCCGTGCCGGCGCCGGCACGCCCGCCACCACCACGTCGATGATCGCCTCCGGATTCTCGGAGCGCGGGTTGTCGGAGGTCACCCACATCCGGTCCGCCAGGCGCGCGGCGATCTCGCCCATGAGGGGACGCTTGCCCCGGTCGCGGTCACCGCCGCAGCCGAACACGACGCCGAGGCGCCCCCTCGTGATTTTGCGGGCGGTCGCGAGCACCCGCTCGAGCGCATCCGGCGTGTGCGCGTAGTCCACGATGACGAGGAAGGGCTGGCCCGCGCGCACCTGCTCGAAGCGGCCCGGCACCGCACCCACGGCGCCCAGCGCCTGCGCGACGGCGGCCGGCGTCTGCCCCAGCGCGAGACCGGTGGAGAGGGCGCCGAGCAGGTTCATCACGTTGTGCTCGCCGATGAGCGCGGAGCGGATCTCCACGCGCCCTGCCGGCGTCTGCGCGCTCATCCGGATGCCGTCCAGCGACGACGTGTACTCGAGCGCTCGCACACGGGCGCCTTCGCGCAGGCCGAAGGTCAGCACCTCCACGTCGAGATCCTGCACCATGGCCGGGCCTGAGGGATCGTCCGCGTTGACGACGGCGGTGCGCCGCGGCTTGGGAGAGCGCGCGAGCAGCTCGAAGAGCCGGCGCTTGGTGCGACGGTACTCGTCGAGCGTGCCGTGGAAGTCGAGGTGGTCCTGAGTGAGGTTCGTGAAGACGGCCACGTCTAAGGCGAGGCCGTCGACCCGGGAGAGCGCGAGCGCGTGCGAGGAGACTTCCATCGCGACGCCGCTCACCTGTTGCGCGCGCATCGCGGCGAGCATCTCCTCGATGTCGAGCGCTTCCGGCGTCGTCTGGCTTGCCTCGCGCACCTGGCTGCCCACGACGTACTGGATGGTGCCGATGATGCCCGTGGCAGCGCCGCCCGCCTTCAGCAGGGCATCGACGAGGTAGGAGGTCGTCGTCTTGCCGTTGGTCCCCGTGATGCCGACGAGCGTGAGGCCGCGGGACGGATGGCCGTACCAGGCGCCGGCGAGGGCGGCGAGGGCGCGACGCGCCGAGGGCACGAGGATCTGAGGCGCCGTCACGCCGGCCACGGCCTCGCCTTCGGTCACGATGACGGCGGCGCCGCGCGCGAGCGCGTCGGGAATGAAGCGGCGCGCATCCTGCTTGAAGCCGGGGACCGCCACGAAGCAGTCGCCGCGCTCGACGCGACGGGAGTCGGCGGTCACTCCGCTCACCGTGCGCGGCAGCGTGCCGGTGGTGCGCTTGTCGTCGAGGGCGTCGAGAAGGAGACTCACGGGCCGTTCCTGCCGCATGTCATCGGCCCGCGTCGCCGGAGCCGAGGGTGAGCCGCGCGATGAGCGCCGGGGCCAGGGGTGCGCCCGCGGGCGGCATCTGCTGGAGCACGCGACCCTGCCCCGCTACCTGCACCTGCACCTGCAGCGGCTCGAGCATGGCAAGCGCCTGCCGCAGCGTCTGCCCGCGCAGGTCGGGCATGAGCGTGACATCGCCCATCGCCGCGCTCGCGAGCCGGGGGCGCGGCGCCATGGGCTCGCCGCCGGTCACGATCTGCACAGGCGCGACGTCGCTCGGAGGCACGTCGAGGTACCGGAGCACTTCGCGGCCAATGGCGGAGAAGACGGGCGCAGCGGCCTCGCTGCCCCATTTCTCGTTCTTGGGCTCGTCGAGCATGACCAGCATCACGAAGCGCGGGTCGTCCACGGGAGCAAAGCCGACGAACGACAGCACCCCCGGCGCGCGCGAGTAGCGGCGCGTGATGGGATCGAGCTTTTGCGCGGTGCCCGTCTTGCCGCCCACCGCGTACCCGGGGATGGCGGCGAGATGTCCCGTGCCGCTGTCCACGACGGCGGTGAGCATCTGGCCGAGCGTGCGCGCCGTCTCCGGCGACACCACCTGACGCACCGCCTTGGGCGGCACGCGCCGGCTCTCGCGTCCGGCGGTGTCGAAGGTCGCCTTCACGAGGCGCGGTTGCATGAGGGTGCCGCCATTCGCGACGGCGCCGAAGGCGGCCACCATCTGCAGCGCGGTCACCGACACCTCCTGGCCGATCGACATCGTGGGCAGCGACAGCGCCGACCACCGCTCCGGAGCGCGCAGCAGACCGCGACTCTCGCCGGCCAGCCCCATGCCGGTGGGCGCCCCGAAACCGAAGGCGCTCATGTAGCGGTAGTAGCGGTCGCGGCCGAGCATGAGGCCGACCTTGATCGTGCCCACGTTGGAGGAGTTCTGCAGCACCTCGCCGAAACTGAGCCACCCGTACTTCTTCCAGTCGTGGATGGTCGTCTTCGCGATGGTGATAGCGCCGTTCTCGGCGTAGATCTGGTCCTCCGGCTTGACCACGCCTTCCTCGAGCGCCGCCGCCGCCAGAATCACTTTGAAAGTCGATCCCGGCTCGAACGGGTCCGTCACGGCACGGTTCCTCCAGTGATCGCGCGAGGGCACGTCGAGAAACGTGTTCGGGTTGAACGTGGGGCGGATGGCCATGGCGAGGATGTCGCCCGTGCGCGGATCCATCACCACCGCCATCGCCGTCTTCGAGTGGGTGCGGCGAAAGACCGCGTCGATCTCGCGCTCGGCGATGTACTGGATCGTGTTGTCAATGGTGAGCCTCACGCCGTGCCCGGGAGCAGGCGCCACCAGCACCCGCTGCGTGACCACCTCGCGCCCGAGCGCGTCACGGCCGACGATCGCCTTGCCCGGGGTGCCGGCGAGATCGTCGTTGTATGCGCGCTCCACGCCCTCGAGCCCGCCGTCGACGCCCTCGAAGCCGACCAGGTGGGCGGCGAGCTCGCGGTTGGGATAGAGACGCAACGGCTCCGGGAGAAAACCGAGCCCGGGCTCGTTCAGGGCCTTGACCTGCGCGGCCACGGCGGGCGGCATCTTTCGCCGCAGCCACACCCACGGCCGCGCACTCGTGAGCGCACTGTGCAGCTCCGCCTCGGGCACGCCGACGAACGGCGCCAGCCGCGCCGCCACGCGCACGGGGTCGCCGACGAGCCGCGGCTGAGCGAACAGCGATTCGGCGGGCGTGGAGGAGGCGAGGGGCGCACCGTGACGGTCGACGATGGGCCCGCGCTGCGCGTGGAGCACCACGGCGCGCGAATACTGGCGCTCGGCCATGTGCGATAGCTCGCTGCTCTTGACGATCTGCAGCCCCGCCAGCCGCGCGCTCACGCCCGAGAGCGCCAACCCGATGATGGCGGCCACGATGAGGACCCGCGTGCGCAGCTCCGGGAGGGGGGCCCGCGGGTCC
>JBKKCN010000228.1:0-13504 GCA_046712525.1 Candidatus Rokuibacteriota bacterium | reverse complement strand
GGCGACTCGAGTCCTTCGGCGAGCGGAAGGCGATGTTTCAGATGCGCCGTGCGACGAGGATGATCCTGCGTGGGTCACGATACGTCCGGGTGTTGACGGAGCGGTTGCACGAGCGCGCACGACAGATGAATCCGGAGGCGGAGTACTGGGTCATACCGGTGGCGCTCGATGTGTCGCTCTACCCAATGCAGCCCGTGTCCCGGGAAGCCGTGGTGGGCCTGTTGGGCTCCATGCACTGGTTTCCCTCCCGGTCCGCGGCGGAACGCCTCCTCACGTCGATCTGGCCGCGAGTCACGCGGCGACTTCCTGGCGCGCGATTGCTCATCGGTGGCTGGAACGCGCGGCGCTACCTGGAGCATCAGGTGTCGGACTCCAGCATCACACTGATCGACAATATCGCTCATCCCAGTGAATTTTTTTCGCGGATCGCCGTGATGGCGTACGCACCGCGGCGCGGCAGCGGCATGAAGGTGAAGGTTTTGGAGTCGATGGCGTACGGCGTTCCGGTGGTGACGACGGCAGAGGGCGTGGAGGGAATCGACTTCGAGGACGGCGTGCATTGCGTCGTGCGCGAGGACGACGAAGCGCTGGCGACGGCGATCGTCGACCTTCTGACCGATGAACCGCAACGGGCGCGGATGGCCGAGGCCGCCCGCGCACTCATCGAAAGCAGATATTCGCCGGCGCCGGTGCTGTCCCGGATGCTGGCCGCCTACGATCGCGTGAGGCGCGGTTGACGGGCCGGCGTGCGGTGGTGGTGCTCCCCGAGTGTCCGGAGCCGGCTCGTTCCGGCAATGCGTGGCGGGATCTGCAGCAGGTGCATATTTTGAGGTCGCTCGGCTTCGAGGTCCACGTCATCGCCGCCCGCCGGCGATGGGATGTGAGCGACGAGGACGAAGCCGCAGCGGCGGGGAGGCTACCCGCGAGCCTGTCGTACCTGAGCCAGGCCCGCACCGAACCTCGAGAGACACTGCTCGAGAGGGCGACACGGAAAGCACGCTATCTCACGAATGGGACAGGTCATCCCTTCGGCTGGTGGCTGCCGGCGGGCCTGCCTCGCGCCGTGGAATCCCTCGGAATCAACGGTGGCCCTTTCGACGTCCTCCTCATTCGCTCGATATTCGTCCATGAGATCCCGGCGCTTCGCCGCCTGTGGCGCGGGCGGATCGTGGTGGACTGTCACGACTCCGACGTGCATCTCGCGAGCGAATTGCTGAAGACTGTGCGAGGCGCTGCGCGACTGGGCCCATGGGCCAACCTCGTAGGTATTCGCCGGTCGGTAGCCCGTCATTTTCCGCTCGCGGATGAAGTGTGGGCGGTGAGCCCACAGGATGCGGCGCGTCTGGCTGGAGAGACTGCCGGTTTACGTGTGCTCGTGGTACCCAGCGGTATGGACGAGCGGGGCGCCGCGCCGAGCGCACGGCCGGGCGTTGATGATAGCGCGCTTCTCGTGGCCAATTTCGGGTACGGACCGAACGCCCGCGGTGCTGCGTGGCTGCTCCGCCACGTGTGGCCGTCGGTGCGTGCGCGGAACCCTGCGGCGAAGCTGCGGTGTGTGGGAGGACGAATGCCCCGCGCTCTGTCTCAGCTGGCGGCGGGAGCGGCCGGAGTCGAAGTGCTGGGCCACGTGGCGGACTTTTCTCGGTCACTGCGGGAGGCGGGCGTGGTGGTCGCTCCCGTGATCGAGGGTGGCGGCACGCGGGTGAAGATCGTGGAGGCCTGGAGCCAGGGCAAAGCGGTGGTGACGACGTCGAAGGGCATCGAGGGATTGCCGTGGGTCGACCATGCGGTCGCCGTGGCGGACCGCGCCGACGACTTCGCAACGATCATGGTGGACCTGCTGCGCGATGGCGCGCGTCGCGCCCGGATGGGCCACGCGGCTCTCCTTCAGTTCAGACAATCCCTGTCGTGGGCCGTCGCCGCGCGTGCCGTGGCCACGGGATCGCTCATCCACAATACGGCCCAGACGCCACACGCGAGCGTGTGAGCGCGTGATGCAGCGGCCACCTCACGTGCTGATCATCGGGGAGTTCGGCCCGGGTGCGCTCGCGCTCTACTACGAGCGCGCATTCGAAGCGCTCGGCTGGCGGAGCTCCCGCTATGATATGTGGCGCCATTACGCGCGGCATGGGCTCCTTCGCAAGTACCGCATGCTCCGTCGGCTCCTCAGGCGGCCGCTGTGGGCTCTCATGGCCCGGGAGGTCGTCACTCTCGCCCGTCACGACCTTCCTGATCTCGTCTGGTGCACCAAGGCGCCCTTCCTCGGTCGTGAGGCGATCAAAGAGCTCAAGCGGAGGTCGAGGGCACCCATCGTGATGGTCTATCCCGACAGTCCCTACGGCGCGTACACGCAGCGCCCCGATGTTCTGTCGGTGCTGTCAGAGTTCGACCGCGTCTGCATCTGGGGGCGCCACCTCGTCGAGCCCCTCCGGGCCGATGGCGTCCGCTCCGTCGTGTACTTTCCCTTTGCGTTCGATCCCTCGGATTACGGACCTCTGGGACCGGCCGCCACGCCGAGTTGTGGCCGCCGGCACGCCGCTGTCTTCGTTGGCCAGCACAATCACAAGCGAGAGACGTGGCTGGAGGCTCTGGGCGGTCTGGACCTCGGTGTGTGGGGTCTGGGGTGGAAGCATTCAGAGATCCGCGGCGAGGTGTGCGTCCACGAGGAATCAGTGCGCGGGGCCGGTGTGGCCGCCATCTACCGGGGGGCGACGATTGCGCTGAATATTCTCAATCCCGAAAATGTCCCCGCGCACAACATGAGGACGTTCGAAATCCCGCCCTGCCGGACGCTCATGCTCACCGAGCATACCGATGAGATCAGCGGGTTCTTCCGTCCCGGACAGGACTGTTTGACCGCATCGACTCCCGATGAATTCCGGGTCGTCGCCGAACGAGTGCTCGCGCGACCGGAGCTCGCGAGGCCGATTGCCTATTCCGGCTGGCAGGCGGCGCAGCCGTATACGTACGAGGCACGCCTGCGACCGTTGCTGGAGAGCTTCGGAATGGGTCCACGATGAGCCCGTCGGAGTGATCGAGCTGCTGCCTCGCAGGACGCTGGCCGCCGGTGCCATCATCCGATGGCACCTTGTCGGACGATGGTTGGGCGAGATCGCAAGCGGGCACACGGGCACGCGGTGGCTGGATGTTGGATGCGGTGGCGGCGAGTACGTGTTCCGGATCGCAAGGCGCTTCCCCCGCGCGTCGGTCGTGGTCGGTATCGATCAGCCCGGCCGGGACGGCGTTTCCGCCTTCGAGCGTGTTCCGGATGACATCGCTTCCCGAGTCTCCCTACGAGAAGGGTGGTTCTCACGGGCCGCCGTCTCGGACGTGGCACCGTTCGACGGTGTGCTGTGCGTGGACGTCCTCGAGCACGTCGCCGATGACTATACGTTTCTGAGTGACCTGGCTGCCATCGTGCGGCCCTACGCGCGGGCGCTCATCCACGTTCCTGCCACGCCGCAGCATCATCCCCTACCATCGGTGCGGCAGGCCCTCGCGCGGATGCTCGCGGACGGAACGGGTGAGCACGTGCGCGAAGGCTATGCCCTCCGTGAGGTTCGCGCCCTGCTCGGGCAGACGGGGTGGGTCGTGCGGCGTGTCCGCAGCACGTTCGGCCCCATCGCTGCCCTGTGGTGTGACGCCGACTTCTACCTCGCCGGCCGCAAGGCACACGCGCTGCGCGCGGCGGCGCTGCCGTTGACGCTGGCCGGAGCCATCCTCGGCGCCCTGGTGGAGCCGGCGCATGGAAATGGTTGGCTCCTGGTCCTGGAGCGGGACGCCAGATGAATCGCTCTCCGATGCTCGTCCTCGTCAATGGCGCCGAGCGAGGGGTGCTCGGCGATCGCTCACGGTGGATCGTTGACGCGGCCGGTGTGGAGGCGCGGGTAGCCTATCGGGCCGGTGGACGAGGGCGGGCCGTGTGGGACTTCGTCCGCAGCGTCGTGCGGGAACGCCCGGCCATTCTCTATCTCGTCGACACGGCCGTGGCCACGGTGTTCGCGGGTGCGCTGGCACGGATCCTGAAACCGACTCGAGTGATCCTCGATACCGGGGACGCGACCGCCGCCCTCGTGCGCAGCGCGAGGCGGCGCGGACGGGCGGCAGTCATGGCGGCCACCTTCGTCGAGCGGCTTGGTTACGCGCTCGCTGACGTCATCGTGGTCCGGTCGGAGGGGCTTGCAGTCCATGTGAGGGCGATGTGTGACAAGCCGGTGGTGGTGGTGCCGGACGGCTTTGACCCCGCGCACGCGGGGGTTCGTACAGGCGAGGCGTACCGTCGCCAGTGGGGTTTCCGCGCCGACGACCTCGTCGTGGGCGTTCTGGGCTCCGCTCATTGGAACGCACGCCTGCGCTGGTGCTATGGTCGGGACGTTGTCGAGGTCGTCGCCGCCGCGAAACGCCCGCATGTGGTCGGTGCGGTTCTCGTGCGCGGTGACGGGCTGCCTCATCTGCGTGAATTGAGCCGGCGCCTCGGGGTGTCCGATCGGATCGTATTCGCGAGCCCGGCGGACGGCGAGCAGGTGTGGGAGCAGCTAGGAGCCATCGACGTCGCGTTGTCGACGCAGACGAACGACGCCGTGGGGCGCGCCCGGACCACCGGAAAATTGGTCCAGTACATGGCGGCGGGCAAGTTCATTCTGGCCAGTCGTGTCGGCACTGCTGCCGATGTCCTCCCGGATGAGATGCTCGTGGACTACGACGGTGAGTGGGACCATCTGTACTTTACGCGTGTCGCCGAGCGGGTCGATGCGTTGCCGGAGCGCGCGGAGTTGCGACGGAGGGGGGAACGCGTTCGGCAGGCGGCGGCGCCGTTCGCCTATCCCATTCTCATGGAACGGTTGGTCCGTCATGTATTGAAGAATGGGGTCAGCGATGGGGCCTGAGTGATCTCCCAAATATTCAGCCGCGCAGACGGTATTGCGTGGGATGCGTGGACACTCGCCCTCGGGGTCTCGCTGACGGCGCTGTGGGCGGTTTCCTTGCGACTCTGTCGCTCGCGCGACGACATCGGCTGGCGACACTATCCGAAGTCGCTTCTGTTCTGGGCGTGGTTCGGCTTTGGCCTCGCGTTCGTCTTTCGATTCTGGGTGGTCTCGCTCGATTCAGTCACGTACGGCGACCTCTCCGGTCGACTGGCCGGGCTTTCACCGGACACCATCAACGACGCATTGGTGGCGTCACTTCTCTTCTGGGTCGCGGTCTGCGTCGGCCACGTGGCGGCAAGGCCGACGAGGATCAATCCTCTTTCTGTAACGGACCGACTCGTCAGCGTGGAGGCCATCCGCCTGTATGACGCGGTGGCGGTGCTCGCCCCCGCTGCGACGATCCTCCAGGGCGGCCTCTGGTTAGAGCCGCCGAGCGCGCTCGTGCGACCGCTCGGGTTGCTGGCCTCGCTCTGGACCTGTTCCGCGACCGCGGCATGGTTCACGAGTGGGGCGGTCGAGGTACCAAGCCTGAGGATGAGGCGCTGGTTCTACCTGGTGCCCGGGCTGGTCGCTTTTCTCATCGAGCCCTATCGTGAACGGCTCCTGATCGTCATCATGATTCCGATCATTGCCTGGCTGTTCCTGGGAAAGCACGTTCGACTGCTGTCTGCCCTGGGGCTGCTGCTGCTCGTCGCCGTGGGCGGCACGATTGCCGCCGGGACGTATCGTGCCATGCGGTGGGATGGCCAATCATTCGCCCAGGCCTCCGGGGACATCGACCCTGCCTCGTGGTTAGCGGATCCCTACGCCGCCCCCTGGGGAGCCCTCCTACGAAGATTCCACTCGTTCGACTCCCTCGTGTTCTTCGTCTATCTGGTTCCCGACCTCATGCCCTTCGAGGAAAGAAACCCCATCACCGATGCCGTGGTCGAGGGCCTTCTCCCGCGTGCCCTCTATCCGGACAAGCGCGAGTCGAGTCGAGCGGCGCTGTTCTCGACGCAGTACTGGTCGTATAACGACGGCACCCGCGAGGAAGCCAATATCGCTCCCTCGATGGCGGGCGACCTGTACTCAGCGGGCGGGCTTCCGTGGGTGATCGGCGGCGCCGCCGCCTTCGGCCTGCTCATCGGTGTTCTCGACCGGTGGATTCGGCGTCTGTCTCCGGGCGCCCAGGCCATCCTGATCACGTACCTGGCCCTGCAAGTGGCGGGAGGCATCGAGCGCGATTTCAGCCGAGCGACGGCCACCATCGTGCAAGCGGTGATCGCCCTCATCTTCGCGGCGGCGGTCGGGAGTCGCTTGCTCGGGTCGGAGCACTCATCAACGGTCTCACCGCGCCCCTGGCGGTCGGCGGAGCGTCCGCGCTGACGGCCCCGCGATGCTAGCGCCATGTGCGGGATAGTCGGACTGGCAGGCGTCACGGACCCGGGGTTGGTTCGTGAAATGAATGCGGCCGTCCTTCACCGGGGGCCCGACGGCGAGGGGTATTTCGACGGCGAGGCTATTTCACTGGGGATGCGCCGGCTCAGCATCATCGACATCCTCGGCAGCGACCAGCCGATTTTCAACGAGGACGGCTCCGTGGTGACGATCTTCAACGGCGAGATCTTCAATTTTCGAGAGCTGAGGACGTTTCTCGAGAAAAAGGGCCACAAGCTCCGTACGGCGGGGGACACGGAGGTCCTCGTGCACCTGTACGAGGAATATGGTGACGCCAGTGTGGGGGCGCTCCGGGGCATGTACGCGTACGCGATATGGGACCTCGCTCGCCGTCAGCTCGTCCTCTTCCGGGACAGGCTCGGCATCAAGCCTCTCTACTACGCGGAGGTGGGCGGTGTCCTGGCCTTTGCGTCGGAGCTGAAAGCGTTGCTTCGGGTTCCCGCCGTGAAGCGTGACCTCGATATGGACGCGGTGGCGTTGTACCTCAGTCTTCAATACGTACCGGGACCCCGCACGATCCTCGGCGCCGTCAAAAAAGTGCCGCCGGGCCACTTCCTGGTGTGGCGGGACGGGCACGTGACCATCCGGCGCTACTGGGATGTCGTGCTCGACGAGGGCGAGCGCCGCCTCAACGAGGACACCGCCGCCGACGAGTTCCGGACGTTGCTCGAGGAGGCGATGGCGTTGCACGCGGTCAGTGACGTTCCGCTCGGCGTCCTGTTATCGGGGGGGATCGATTCGGCCGCCGTCACCGGGCTCCTGGCCCGCTCCCTTCCACGCGTCAAGACATTCACCGTCGGTTTCGACGCTGGACGGCAGACAGGTGAGCTGGAACACGCCCGCGTCGTGGCCAGGCACTTCGGTACGGAACACCATGAGGTGGTGGTCGTAGGACACGAGATTGCGGACGCCCTGCCGAAGATCGTCGGATTTCAGGACGAGCCGATCGCGGATCCCGCCGCCATTCCCACGTACTTCGTCTGCCAGTTCGCGGCGCGCTCGGTGAAGGTGGTGCTGACGGGAGAGGGCGGTGACGAGCTCCTCGGAGGTTACCCACGGTACGGGTGGCTGCGCTTGGGCGAGCGCATCCGTCGATGGACCAACCGTGTGCCGGGACTGGCGCGCATGGCGGGGACAGTGCCGCAGCGGTGGGCGCATCGCCGAACGCTGAGTCGCATCGGCACGTTATTGAGCGATGCGCCTCTCATCGACCGCCATCTGCAGTGGACGGCCGCGATCAGCGAGTCGCTCCAGCACGAATTGCGCGCCCGGTCCACCGGGGCGCGCGGGTGGGGGGCGGCCCGTGAGTGCCTCGCCGCAGTGATGGAGCGCGGGGGCGAGAGCACCGTTCACGATCTCATGTACCTCGACTTCAAGACCTGGCTTCCCGACGACGTGCTCATGAAGACGGACCGGATGAGCATGGCGGTGTCCGTCGAGGCCCGGGTGCCTTTTCTCGATCACCGGCTCGTCGAGTTCGCCATGAGCCTGCCCTCCAGCGTCAAGGTCAAGAGCCTGGGGACGAAGGCACTCCTGCGCCGCGCTCTTCGTGATCAATGGCCGGCCAGTACGCTGAAGCGACGGAAGCAGGCGTTCCTCGTCCCTCTGCGTCGTTGGCTGACGTCGGAGTTGCACGAGATGATGATCGACACGCTCACGTCCTCGGCCGCTCGGTCGAGAGGCTTGTTCGATCCCGCTGCGGTCGATACGTTGATTCGAGATCAGGGATCTGCCCGTCCCGACCGCAGTCGAGCCTTGTGGACGCTGTTGTGCCTGGAGCTGTGGTTCCAAGAGGTCCTGAGTGCGCCTGCTGCTCATCACCATTGATTTTCCGCCGGCAAGGGGAGGGGTTCAAAACCTGCTCGCTCAGCTTGCGGAGGGGCTGGCCGCCCTTCGTCACTCGATCACCGTCGTCGCCCCCCGTGCCCGCGACACCGGCGAACAAGATCGGAGGCTGGGGTATCGCGTCCGGCGCTGTCCGGCCGTCGGCCACGGGAAATCGTCCGTGGTCGGTGTCATGGCCGTGGCCGGCGTCGAAATCCTCGCGCGACGGCCGGACGCCATCATCTGCGGGCACGTGCTGCTGGGGCCCTTCTGCCGTTTCGTGAGTGTGGTGGCCCGGATCCCGTATATCGCCATGGCCTATGCCTATGAAATTCGGGCTCCTCGCATGCGCAGGATCGCCGCCGTCGCCCTGCGCGGGGCTGCCAGGGTGGTGACGATCAGCGAGTTCAGCCGGAGAGCGGTGGAGGCGCACGGTGTTCGAGCCGATCGGGTCTCGGTGATTCGGCCGGGCGCGGCGATCCGTTCGCGCGTCGCCGGCTCCGTAGATCGAAGTGGCACGACCCGCGAAGCATCCAGGGTCCTCCTCTCCGTCGGACGTCTCGTCGACGCCTACAAAGGGCACGACATGGTCATTCGCGCGCTCCCTCTGGTTCTGGCGAAGCATCCCGACGCCGCCTACGTCATCGTCGGAGACGGGCCCTTGCGGCGATACCTGGAACGGCTGGCGGAATCGCTGGGAGTCATGGCCTCGGTGCAGTTCGTGGGACAGGCGACCGACGCCGAGGTCAGCGACTGGTATGAACGATGTCACCTGTTCGTCCTCGCCAGCCGCGAGTCGGGCGTGAGCGGCGGCGCCGAGGGCTACGGGATGGTGTTCATCGAGGCGAATCTGCACGGAAAGCCGGTGGTGGCGGGACGGTCAGGAGGTATCCCCGACGCTGTCATCGATGGGCACACGGGGATTCTTGTCAATCCGGAAGAAGTATGTGAGATCGCGGATGCCATCAATCTTCTGCTCAGCGACGAACCACTGTCGCAGCGACTTGGCGAGCAAGGGAGACGGCGAGCGATCCGCGAGCTGTCATGGGCCGGTTACGCCCGGCAGTTCGACCTCGCGCTCCAGGCAGTCGCCAGGCGGTGAGCGCGGCGACCGTCTTGTATCTCAGCCCGACAGCCCAACTGGGTGGCGCGGAACACAGCCTGCTGGAGCTGGCCTCCCACCTGGATGCGGAGAGCTTCCGGCCGAGCATCGCCTGCCTGGGATCAGGGCCGCTCATCCAGTCGGCTCACCGGCACGGTGTGCGGGTAAGCTCCATTCCGATTCCGCCGGCCTTTGAACGCACCAGCCTGCGAGGCGCTCGATCCGGTCCCCTTCGAATAGCGGCCGGGGCCATTGCGGCAGTGCCGGTGCTGCGCACCGTTCGAAGGATGTGCCGGGAGACCCGGCCCGCCATCGTCCACAGCAACGGCACCAAGACGCATCTCATGTGTACACCGCCCATCGTCGGCCGCGAGCCCATCTTGGTATGGCACATCCGGGACTTCCTGAAGACGGGAGCGGTGGAGCGCGTATTGACGCGAACGGCGAACAGGGTGGTGGACGCGGTCGTCGCGAACTCGGCGGCGGTGGCACGCCACGCGGTGGCTCTCGGATTCAAGGCGGACAGGGTCCACACCATTCCGAACGGCATCGACCTGAGCCGATTCACTCCAGAAGGCGCTCTCGCCCCCATTCGCAGTGAGTTCGGCTGGGCCAAGAATGCGCCTGTGGTGGGTGTGGTCGGCGTGCTGGCGAAGTGGAAAGGGCACGCGACATTTCTCCGCGCGGCGCACGAGGTGCTGCGACACGTGCCTCACGCGCGCTTCCTCGTTGTCGGCGGTCAGATCTATCGGACCGACGGCCATGGCGAGTATCAGAGCGAGCTGGGTCACCTGGTGGAGGAACTGGGGCTGGCGCCCTTCGTGCAGTTCGCAGGGTATCGCACCGACGTTCCGGCAATCATGCGAGCGCTGGACGTGGTGGTCCACGCCTCCATCGAGCCCGAGCCGTTCGGTCGGGTCATCGCGGAGGCGATGGCGTGCGGGCGTCCGGTAGTGTCGACCCGCGGAGGCGGGGCGGACGAGATTGTCGCCGGTACGTCGTTGCTCGAGAGTGCGGTGCCGCGCGGCGACGCGCCGGCGATGGCAGCGGCGATACGTAATCTCCTGGAGAATCCCGGCCGCGCGGAGGCGGGCGGCATCGACGGCCGCCGTCGCGCCGTGGAGCACTTCGACATCCGTGACCACGCGAGACGCGTGCAAGAGCTCTATCAGTCGCTGCTCGATCGCCGGCCGTGAGAATTCTCCACGTCGGAAAATTCTACCCGCCGGTACACGGTGGAATGGAAGCCGTCCTCGGGGCACTCTGTGACGGCACCGCGGAGAGATGGCACGTCCACGTCGCCGTGGCGCATGATCGATGGCGCACCGCCGTGGAGGCGCGGGCCGGAGTGGCGGTGATCCGGGCCGGTGTCGTGGCCCGGGTGGCGTCCGTGCCCATCGCGCCCACGCTGCCGTACCACGTCTGGCGCGGTGCCTATGACTGCGTCGTCTTGCACGAGCCGAATCCTTTCGCCGCTTCGGTTCTCGCCGTACGCGTTCCGAGCGAGCGCTTCGTCATCTGGCACCACAGCGCTATCGTTCGTCCCCCATGGGCACCGCTCGCCTATGGGCCCGTTCAGCGGCGTCTGTACCGGCGGGCGGATTGCGTGATAGTCGGCTCTCCGGCGCTGGCCACCTCACCACCCGTTCATGGCCATCGGCGAATCGAAGTCATTCCGTACGGTATTCGCTACGAGCGGTTTCTGGAAGGGGCGCGTGCAACCCGGGTGGAGGCAGCGCTCGCGGGGTATCCGGCGCCGCGCCTCCTGTTCGTGGGGCGGCTGGTCTATTACAAAGGACTGAACGTTCTGTTGGAGGCGCTCGTCCATTGCCCGGCGACGTTGCTCCTCGTCGGCGAGGGGCCACTGGAAGGACAGCTTCGAGCACGCGCGGCGGCCCTCGGTGTCGACAGCAGGGTCACCTTTTTGCGTGGTGCGTCAGAGCACGAGATCAAGGCTTGTTACCAGGCGTCCGATGTCTTCGTGCTGCCGTCGACGGAGATCACCGAGGCGTTTGGCATCGTACAGCTGGAGGCGATGGCGTCCGGGCTTCCCGTCGTGAGCACGAATCTGCCCACCGGCGTGCCGTGGGTGAACCAGCACGGTGTTACCGGGCTCGTGGTGCCGGCGGGACAGTCTGCGCCACTGGCGGCGGCCATCCGGACGCTGTTGCGCGACAGCGCCCTGCGGTCAAAGATGGCAGAGGCGGGTCGCCGGCGCGTCGCGAAGACGTTTTCTGAGGCGGCGATGGTGACGAGATTCACCGAGGTGATCGAAGACGTGGTGGCCCATCCATGATGCTGAAACGAACGTTCGACGCCGTGGTGTCGAGCATCGGCCTCGCGCTCGCCCTGCCTTTCATGTGTGCGATCGCGATTGCCATAAAGCTGGACGACGGTGGACCGGTGTTTTACGGTCAGCCGCGTGTCGGGCGCGGGGGCCGGACGTTCCAGGCATGGAAATTTCGATCCATGATCCCGAATTCGGACAGGCTGTTCGGACCACTGCAGGCGCGGGCCGCCGACACGCGCATCACGCGCGTAGGACGTGTGCTGCGAGCAACCGCCATGGACGAGCTGCCGCAGCTGTGGAGCATTCTTTGCGGAGAGATGAGCTTCGTGGGACCGCGGGCGCTCATGCCGACGGAGATCGAGACCGATGGTGACGGGCGACCGCGCGCGCTCGCGGACATCCCGGGGTACGAAGCCCGCCACGTGATCCCGCCTGGTCTCACCGGCATCGCGCAGGTGTATGCGCGGCGCGATATCAATCGGCGTCATAAATTTCGATACGATCTCCTGTACATCCGGAAGCGGTCGTTCGCGCTGGACGTTCGTCTGATGATGCTTTCGCTCTGGATCACCGTGCGGGCAGGGTGGGAGCATCGCGGCCGGAAAGCGTAAAATTGACGGGGGCGAGTAAAATCGACGGGGTGCGCCGCGCGACCTTTATAATTCGCTCGTGATCGACGTGGCCATCGTGGGTGGCGGCCCCGCGGGACTGCTATCCGGTCTTCTCCTCGCCGAAGCCGGAGTGGAAGCCACGATCTTCGAGGAGCATCCTGGTATCGGCACGCCGACACATTGCACCGGTATCGTGTCCCAGGAAGTGGCCACGCTCACGAAGATTCCAGAGCACCTCATCCTCAAACGCTTGTCCTCGGCGCAGATGGTGAGTCCGGGGGGCCGGCGCAGCGTTCACGAGTGGGCGCCGGCGACGGGTGAGAATCTCTGGGTGATCGACCGCGCCGGCTTCGATCGCACGCTCGCAGAGGCAGCGGTGCTCGCGGGGGCAGAGCTGCGAACGGGCGCTCGCGTGACCGACATTCATCCCCGCCCTGACCGTCTGGAGCTGTGTGTCGGAGGCGCAACGATCAGTGCGCGCGCGTGTGTTCTCGCGTGCGGTGTCGCGTACGGATTCCAGCGCAGCCTGGGACTGGGACTGCCGGGACACGTCCTGCACACGGCCCAGCTGGAAGTAGAGGCGGCGCCGAGCGACGAGGTCGAGATGTATTTCGGGCGGGAGGTGGCCCCGGAAGGCTTCGTGTGGACAGTGCCCGTGGTGCGCGAGGGCACGCCGCACCTGAAGATCGGTGTCCTCGCCCAGGGAGATGCAGGCAGTCACCTGGCGGCCTTTCTTCGACGCCCGGAGGTGCGCGCGCGGCTGCGGGCGGAGACGCCGTCTCCGCTTCGGCGCTTGCTGCCGGTCAGACCTATCCCGAAAACCTACGCGGAGCGCGTGGTGGTGGTCGGGGACGCGGGCGGCTTCACGAAGCCGACCACGGGCGGTGGAATCTTCTACAGCCTCCTCACGGCGACGCTGGCGGTGCAGACGCTTCTGGAAGGATTTCGCGTCGGACGGTTCGACGACGAAGTGCTCAGTGCCTACGAGAGGCGCTGGAATGACCGGCTCGGGCAGGAGCTGCGGATCGCGGAGTGGTTACGCGGCATGGCGGCGAAGTGCACGGACCGGGACATCGACGCCCTCATCCACGCGATGGCGTCAGACGATGTGCGGGCTCTCATCCGGACGACCGCGAAGTTCAACTGGCATCGTGACCTGATCGTGGCCATGCTGCGACAGCGGGGCATCAAAGCGCTGTTGGTGCGGGCCTTGTTCCGCTGAGCGCGGGCGCGCCCCGCTCTGTGGATCCCGCGAAGATCACCTGGCATCTCAACACCGAGCATCGCCATCCCTTCGGTCCCGTGTCCC
>JBKKCN010000227.1:0-7771 GCA_046712525.1 Candidatus Rokuibacteriota bacterium | reverse complement strand
CGTGATGCGCACGACGTTCGCGGCGCGGGAGTTCACCAGCGATCCGCTGCCTGACGCCACGCTGTTCAAGATTCTGGACAACGCGCGCTTCGCGCCCAGCGGCGGCAACCGGCAGGGCAACCGCGTCGTCGTCGTGCGCGACGCGGCCACGCGCAAAGCGCTCGGCGAGCTGGCAGCGCCGGCCGCCAAGCGCTACGCGGCGCAGGTGAAAGCGGGCGAGAGCCCGTGGAACACGATCGTGCCGCCGGGTCCGGACGCAAAGGCCATCGAGGCGACGCCCCCGCCGCCGCACCTCATCGAGCCCGTCATGAAAGCGCCCGTGGTGCTCGTGCTGTGCGTCGATCTGAAAGTGGTGGCATCGATGGATCAGGACCTCGAACGCGTCGGTATCGTGAGCGGGGCGTCGATCTATCCGTTCGCGTGGAACATCCTGATGGCGGCGCGCAACGAAGGCTTCGGCGGCACTATCACCACGCTCGCGGTGGCGCAGGAGCCGAAGATCCAGGCGCTGCTCGGCCTGCCCTCGCACATTGCGGTGTGCGCGGTGATGCCGATGGGGCGCCCCGTCAAGCAGCTCACCAAGCTCAAGCGCAGGCCGGTGTCCGAGATCGCGGTGCTGGAACGGTGGGGCGGAGCGCCCCTCGCCGCACCGCGGACCGGATAGAAAGTGACCACTCGCTTCCCCAGGCAACGGTGAATGGTCAACTGTGATATCGCTTTAGAAGCGGCTCCCGATTCGGCACCCTCTTTGCGACGTCCCTCATCGCGGGAGGTGAACCTTGAGCCAGACCAGCCGCGAGCCAAAGACTGCCAGCCACGTCAGACACAACCCGACGCCATCAGGCCATGCCCGTAAGCAGACAGCGTCGACACTGCATTCGGTGGTCACGCCCGTGGTGATAGATCCGCCAAACAATCACGAGTCGCCGAGCGGCCGGCGCTTCGGCGAGATCCTGGTCGATGAAGGCATCATCAACACGACGCAGCTCAACGTCGCCCTGCAGCTCCAGACCGTGTGCCCGACGTATACGCCCCTCGGGCAGGTGCTGCTCGCGAACAACCTCATCACCCGCAAGCAGCTCAACACGCTGCTCCGCCGTCACAACAAGCGCTCACGCCTCGGCGACATCCTGCTCAAGCTGGGCCACATCACGTCGGAGCAGCTGCAGGAGGCCCTCGCCCACCAGCGGCGGGCGCCGATGCCGATCGGCCAGATGCTCGTGGGACTGGGCTACGTCAGTGGCGCCGCCATGCGCGATGCGCTGTGTACGCAGCTTCACGTGAATTTCTTCGACCTGGACCCGATCGCGATCGACCGCGCGCTCGCGCGCGTCATCTCGGAACGGTTCGCGGCCCGGCATCAGCTCATCCCGTTGTTCCAGGTGGAAGATATCCTCGTGGTCGCCATGGACGATCCCTCGCAGGCCGAGCTCATCGAAGACCTCCAGGCTCGCCTGAAGCTCCACATCGAGACGGTGATGACCACCACGCAGAAGCTGAAGTCGGCGATGGCGCGTCTCTACGGCCCGCCCGTGTCGCGTCCCACGGAGCCGTGCCGCCTGCCGAGCATCCTCATGGGCCCCGTTCGCGACGAGTTCGTGGCCTCGCTCGCCATCAAGGGTGTCCGCTGCGTAGCGGCGCAGTAACCGCCTAGAGAATGGATTTGCCGGCGTCCACCATGAGGGTGGCGCCGGTCACGTAGGACGACTCGTCGCAGGCGAGAAACAGGATCGGGAACGCGACCTCGCGCGGGTCCGCCCACCACCCGAGCAGGTTGTCCGTACGCCGCGTGCGCAGCTCCGCCTCGGATACGCCCTCTCTCGCGGCGCGGCGGATGTGATAGGGCGTGATCGTCGAGCCGGGGCACACCGCATTCACGCGCACGCCGTGAGGCGCCTCCTCCACGGCGAGCGCGCGCGTAAAGCCGAGGACGGCTGCCTTCGTCGTGTCGTACTGCCCCATGCCCGCCCGCCCGATGACGCCATAGACGGAGGACACGTTCACGATGGTGCCCCGCGCCGCCGCGCGCAGGCGCGGCAGCGCCGCCTTGCACGAGTAGGCGGTGGCGAGCACATTGACGCCGAGGATCAGGGACCAGTCCGCGGATTGCGCCTCCGCCAGCGGCGCATAGACGCGCACGCCTGCCACGTTGACGAGCGTGTGGAGCGCGCCGAGGCGCGCGACGGTGTCGTCGACGACCCGCCTCGCCTCCTGCTCCGCAGTGAGATCCGCGGCGAGCGCGAGAACGCGCGTTCCCGGGACCGCCTCGCCGATGGCCGCCGCCGCCGCTTCCACCGCCGCCGCGTCGCTGTCCACGAGGGCGACCGCCGCACCCTCCTCGGCGAACAATCGCGCCGTCGCCTCGCCGATGCCGCCGCCGCCACCGGTAATCAGCGCGACGCGGCCGCGCATGCGCGCGGTCAAGAGTTCACACCAGGGTCAGCTGGGCGCCGGGGGTGGGGACGAGCTTGGACATCGCGCCTTCCACCCAGTTCGCGCCGGGGGGAAGGATGACCGACGCCGAGCGTACGCGGAAGGAGGCGGGATTGCGGCCGGGCGCGGGCGTGCCGTCCTCGCGCAGCGCCTTCGCGGCCGTGAGCAGGCGCTTGCGCACCTGGATGATGGCGGAGTCGCTGGTGCCGAGCCGTTCCTGCGTGCGATCCACAATGAGGCCCTGGCTCTCCTGGATGGCCTGGTCCTGGACGCCGAAGCCGGGGATGCCGCAGAACATGCGCGTGCGGTGCACCTCCCAGTCCATGCCGTAGTCGTTACCGCGGTGGGCGGCGGTGCGCACGTCGCCGTAGGGTTCGGAAGTGGCAGGTGCGTACTGCACGACGTGCGCGCCCTTGCCGTCCAGATGCACCGCCAGCTCCTCGCGCGCAAGCGGCCGCTCCGGATGCCACGTCACCATCCAGTTGATGACGTGCGTATCGTCCATCGGCACCCAGATGTGCGATTGCACGATCGTCTGGTCAAGATCCGTGGGGGGCATCGTGTAGAACGGCAGGAGGAACTGGCTCACGCGCCAGTAGTGCCGGCCGTCCGGCCGTGTGCGGCGGGCGCCGATCACCACGCCGTAGTCGGTATCGGCCACCTCGAAGTGCGGCGCACGGTCGGCCGTCTGCACTGCTTCCCCCACTCCGAAGCTCGCTTCATCGAGGTCACGCGCGATGGTGGCGTCGGTGTGATCGACGGGCGCGTGCAGGAAATTGATGTGGCTGGAGTCGATGCCCCCTTCCAGCGCCTGGAACCAGTTGCACTGCTGCACGCGCTTGGACACGAAGGTGTGGTTCCGCGGCAGCAGCGTCCACTCGACCTGTGGCAGCGGCGGGGGCGGGCTCACCGGCCCCATGTAGGTCCAGATGACACCTCCCGCCTCCAGGCAGGGATAGCCGATGTGACGGACCTTGGCCGCGAAGCCCGACTCCGGCGGCTCGTTGGGCATCTCGAGGCACTGGCCATCGAGACCGAACTTCCAGCCGTGATAGACGCACCGCATCCCTGCCTCTTCGACGCGTCCGAAGTAGAGCGAGGCGCTGCGATGCGGGCAGAACTCGCCCACGAGCCCGGGCTGACCGTTCTGCGCGCGGAAGGCGATCAGCCGCTCGCCGAGCAGCTGCACGCGCTTGACGCGTCCGCCGGGCTCGACCTCGTCCGACAGCACCACGGGCATCCAGTAGTGACGGAGGAGGGCGCCCATCGCGGTGCCCCGGCCCGTGCGCGTCAAGAGCTCGTTGTCTTCCGTGCTGAGCATGTTGATTCCTCCATGCAGTGTGCTAAACCATATCATCGAGTGTCGAGGATGACGCTTTCGCCTCCGCCGCTGTCCGTCGTCGTCGCCACTACCCGGGTGTGGTGTTGAGCATCGACTTCGCGGACTACTTCGCCAACGCGCCCATCGGATTTCACTGCCTGGGCCCCGACGGCGTCATCGTCGCCGTCAACGAGGGCGAGCTGGCGCTGCTCGGCTACGCGCGTCACGACTACGTCGGCCATCACCTGCGCGAGTTTTACGTCGATCCCGGCGTCGCCGACGACATCTTGCGCACATTGCGAAGCGGCGATGCGATCGTGGGCCGGCGTGTCCAGATGCGCGCCAAGGGCGGTATGCCCACCCCGGTCGTGCTCAGCGCCAACGCGCTGGTGATCGACGGGCGCCTCATCTACACGCGCGGCCTCATCCGCGAGATTCGCGGGGAGATCGAGACGGAGCGACAGCTCGCGTTCCTGGGTGACGTGGGCCGCACCCTCGCACGCACCCTCGACCCCGACGTCATCTGGCGCGGGCTCGCGGAAGCGGCTCACACGATGCTCCGCGCCTCCAACGTCGTGCTCTACAGGGTCGACCCCGCCTCCCGCGACCTCCTCGTAATCGAGGCGGCCGGCGATCTCGGCCCTGGCCGCTTCGGTCGCCTGGCGCCGGGCATCGGCGCCGCGGGGCTCGCCGCCAGGGAGCGCCGCACGGTGGTGTCCGCCAACGTGCTCGCGGACGAGGCCATCACCCTCACCCCCGAGGCGCGACGGTGGCTGGCCACCATGCCGCATCGGGCCGCCCTCGCCGTTCCGATGCTGACCGAGAACGAGGTCTTCGGTGTGTTCGGCGTCGGGGGCCCGCCTGGCCGCGACTTCAGTGCGGCCGAGATCCGCCTCGTGGAAGCGCTCGCCGACCATGCCGCCATGGCGGCGCGCAATGCGCACCTGTTCGCCGCCGAGCAGGAGGCCAACCGCGCGGCGGAGGTCGCCCGCCGGCGGGCGGCGTTCCTCGCCGACGCCAGTCGCGTGCTCGCGGGCTGGATCGACTACGACACCACGCTCGGCGCCATCGCGGACCACGTCATCGCGCATCATGCGGACGCCTGCCTCATCGACGTCGTCGATGAGGAGGGTCGGCTGCGTCGTATCGCCGCCGCCACCCGCGATCGCTCGCTGACCCGGCTCGTGCGCGAGGTCCTGGACCGCTACCCGCCCGATCCCGCCGGCCCGCATCCTATTGCCACGGCCATCCGAACCGGCGAGTCCGTCCTGCAGCCGCAGATGCCCGACGCCTTCTTCGACGCCATCGCCCACGACGCGGAGCATCGCCGTGTCACGCGCGAGCTCGGCCTCAAGTCCGGCATCGTGGTGCCCATGATCGCGCGCGGGCGCCCGCTCGGCGCCCTCTCGCTCTTCGCCAGCCACTCCGTGCCTGCCTACGGGCCCGAGGATCTCGCGCTCGCGGAAGACCTCACGCGCCGTGTCGCCTTCGCGGTGGAGAATGCGCATCTGCATCGCGAGTCCGAGCGCCGGCTCCAGGAGGCCGAGCTCGTCGCCAAGGTCGCGCGCGACATCAACGCGAGCCTGAACCTGGACACGGTGATGCAGCGGATCGTCGATACGGCCAGGGAGCTGTGTCACGCCGATCTCGCGGCCATCTTTTTACGCGAAGGCGCCGAGGGGGCGGCGGTGCCGCGCTATGGCGCCGGCGGCGTCCCGTCGAGCCGGTACCGCACCGTGCGCATCGAGCCCGGCAAGGGGCTCGGGGGACAGGTGCTCCTCACCGGCACCGCGCTGCGTACCCCGAACTATCCCGAGGATCCGCGGTTCAGCGAGGAGTACCACAAGCTGCCGGAGTCCGAGCAAATCGTCGCGCTGCTCGCGGTGCCAATCCGCTATGGCGATTACGTGCGCGGCCTGCTGTACGTCGCCAACCGCACGGCGCGCGCCTTCTCGAATCGGGAGGAGGCGGTCGTGCAGCGCCTGGGCGACCACGCGGCGGTGGCCATCCAGAACGTCGAGCTGTTCGCCCGTGAGCAGGCGGCGCGCAGCGCGGCGGAGGAGGCAAACCAGGCCAAGGACGAGTTCGTGGCCACGCTCTCCCATGAGCTCCGCACCCCGCTCAACGCGATCCTCGGCTGGGTGCGCATGCTGCGCGCGGGCTCGCTCGACGCCCTTACCGCGGAGCGCGGGCTCGATGTCATCGAGCGCAACGCGCGCAGCCAGGCGCAGCTCATCGAGGATCTCCTCGACGTCTCCCGCATCGCCACCGGCAAGCTCCGCCTCGACGTCCGTCCCCTGCGCATCGCCGAGGTGATCGAGGCCGCCCTCGACACTCTGCGCCCCGCCGCGGACGCCAAGGAGCAGCGCCTGACCTCCGTGCTCGACCCGCGCGCGGGCCAGGTATCCGGCGATCCGGACCGCCTGCAGCAGGTGGTGACGAATCTGCTGTCGAACGCCATCAAGTTCACGCCCAAGGGCGGGCGCGTCGACGTCCGGCTGGCACGGGTGAGCTCGCACGTGGAGATCGTGGTCAGCGACAGCGGGCCCGGCATCCCCGCGCAGTCACTGCCGCACATCTTTGATCGCTTTCGCCAGGTGGACAGCTCGTCCACGCGGGCGCATGGCGGCCTCGGTATCGGCCTCGCCGTGGTGCGCCACCTCGTCGAGCTGCACGGCGGTACCGTGGAGGCCAGGAGCGAGGAGTCGGGCGGCGCCAGCTTCACCGTCAAGCTTCCGCTGCTGCCCCTTCATGCCGTGACGCCGACCGCCCAGCACCCGACGGCAGGGGGCGCGGCGACGCCCCTCAGCGCGTCGCTCCGTGGCGTGCGCGTGCTGCTCGTCGACGACGAAGTGGACACGCTCGACGTTTTCAGCGCGGTGCTGACCAGGAGCGGCGCAGAGATCCGGACGGCCACCTCCGCGAGCGGTGCGATGGACATTCTGAAGACATGGACGCCGGACCTGCTGGTGTCCGACATTGGTATGCCGGGCATGGACGGGTATGCCTTCATCCGCCAGGTCCGCGACATGCAGGCGAACGGCCTTCCCCGGATTCCCGCCATTGCGGTGACGGCGTACGGACGTGTCGAGGACCGTATCCGCATTCTCGACGCCGGCTTTCAGATGCACATCACGAAGCCGGTCGATCCCGCTGAGCTCATCGCCGCGCTCGCGAGCCTGGGGCCGCGGACTCTCTAGATGGGGGCCTCGAAGGGCCCCCAAGCCCCCTGACGCTCGGCAGCGCCCCGGCGAAGCCGTGGCGCTCCTCGATATGTCCGAGCAGGCTGTCGTGCGTGGTGACGACGTTAGGGCGTTGAGCTGGCGGCCTGCGCTTCGCGCCGGCACATGGAGGAGATCGCCTTCTTCTGCGCGCGGGCGTAATACATCTTCCGCCCCGGCAGCCCCGTCATGCCCGCGATGTCGGCATCGTAGTTCTCCACGATGGGACCATCGCACTCGGCCGGAGGCGCGGGTCTCGGCGACGCGGCGGCGAGCGTGAGGCTGCGGGCGGCGGCGAGGCCGACCTTGAGGGTCGCCGCTGAGAGCGGCAGCGTCGGTGACTCGGCCTCGACGATCGGCGCAGGGTCCGCAGCGTTCGGGGACGCGGCTTCGGGAACGCTCGTGGTCCCGCGCGCCTCGGCGTCGCGAGCAGCGGCCCGACGCGCGGAGACACCTTTCGCCGCTTCCGCACGCGGGACACCGACCAGCTGCACCCGCGCGGCGGCGGGCGGCACGCTGACCGAGTTCTGCGCGGGGATGCGTGCCAGCCGCGAGACGGTGATGCCAGTCATCGCGGCAGCCACGGTCGTCATCAGGACCAGGGCAGGAACCACGTGCCGGTACTTCGGTTGCCGTCTGCGCCTCTGACTCATGTCGATCTCCCGGTTCTGCCGGTATGGGACAATCCACGGTAGTGCAAAGTCACGTCCAAACTGTATAGACAACTAAAAACATTATCGTAATCGCCTTGAGCAACCGTTCCCCTGGACGCTTCCTGCCCAGGGCGGTCACTTAC